>NZ_LIRG01000999.1:183-1611 GCF_001419695.1 Streptomyces prasinopilosus | reverse complement strand
CGCGGGGGTGGTGCGGGGCCTGATCCGCAGGGCCCTGGTCTCCTCCGGGTCCTCGCGGTCCGCGGGGCCCTCGGAAGCGGCCGGGCGGCTCGGGGCCGTGGGGCGCGCGGGGACGGCCCTGCGGGCCCTCTCCTGCCTGTTCGCCCACTCCGGCCCGCGCTGCGCGGGCATCCCGCTCGTGACGCCCGGTGCCGGCACTTCGCCCGTGCCGCCCGGCGGGGGCGTTGTGTTCATCGTGGTGCTCGTGGCCTTCGTGTCGTCCGGAGCGACCCGGTCCTCCAGGCCGGCCCGGTCCTCCGGGTCGGCCGCGCGGGGTGCGGTCCTCGCCGTGGCGACGTCGTCCGTCCCGCCGATGCGGCCGGGCACGTCCCGGGAGAACCACGTTCCGTGGCCGGCGGCGGAATCGCCGGGGGCGGACCGGTCGTCCTTGACCGGATCATCCTCGACCGGATCCGTTTCGATCAGATCGGTTTCGCTCCCGGGCTGTTCGGGTTGGGCGTCTTCTCGCCACTTTTCCACGCGCACGTTTCCCCCCACGGAACTGTTCAAGGGTGCGCGCGCGGCCCGAGCACTCGCCGCCGGAATGGGCCCCCACCCGCTCCGAGCGCCCCGTTTATCACACCGTGCTCGAGCATCGAATGTAACGCACGCCAAGGTTCCGCGTTCACCGGGAGGGGATTCTTGTCAGTTACGAGACATCAGGGAGAACTCATGACATCAAGATCACTGTCTGAAATCCATCCCCCGGCGGGCCGGAGCAGCCAGCCCTCCTCGGCGGCGATGTCGGCCGCAGCCCTGCGCAGTGCACCCAGTCCGGGGTGAATCAGCCCTTTCCGCCACATAAGGGATACGGGCGACAGGGGAACGGGGTCGACCAGCGGGCGCAGCACCATCGAGGGCAGCGGCGGGAAGTCCACCACGGCGAGGACCGGGTTCCCCGTGCGGGCCATGATCCGCTGGAACTCCTCCTCCCCGACGGCCAGGGGAACGGGCGGCGCCACGTCGATGCCCCGGCCCTCGAACAGCAGTTCCGCGAGGCCGGTCCACTCCCGGGTGCGCGGATTGCCAGCCCCGGCGTACACCTGCTCGCCGGCCAGCGCGTCCAGCGGCACCTCCGGCAGGGCGGCCAGCGGGTGGCCCTCGGGCAGGATCACCGCCATCGGCTCGTACCGCACGGGCTGCTGGTCGAGTCCGGTCCTCAGCGCCGCGGGGAGCCCCGCGAACCGTCCGAACGACGCGTCGAGCCGCCCCGCCGCCAACTCGCCCGCGGCCCAGGTCAGTCCGCTCTCGTAGCGGGCCATCAGCTCGTGGCCGGGGCCGATCTCACGGGCCCGGTGCAGGACCCGGCGCCCGGTGGCCAGCCCCGGGGAGTTGAGGTCCACCAGCAGCGGCCGGGTCCGTCCGGCGGCGGCGAGCAGGTCGTCCTGC
>NZ_LIRG01000999.1:0-170 GCF_001419695.1 Streptomyces prasinopilosus | reverse complement strand
CCTGGCGGGTGGTCCGCACGAACAGCTCGCTGCCCAGCTCCCGTTCCAGTCGCCGCACGTCGCGGCTGAGCGCCTGCTGGGCGACGTAGAGGCGCAGCGCGGCCCGGGTGAAGTGCAGTTCCTCGGCGACGGTGACGAAGGCGCGCAGGAGGCGGGGGTCGAGGTGGGCG
>NZ_LIRG01000998.1 GCF_001419695.1 Streptomyces prasinopilosus | reverse complement strand
TGAGGTACGCGGCGGCCGGGCTCATCCTGCTCATCTGGCTGCCCTGGTGGGCGGCGCTCCTGATCATCCTGGGAGTCCCGGCCGCCGCGTACCTCACCCTGGACCCCTCGCAGCGGAGCAGGCTGCGCCGCGTCTCGCGCAAGGAGCTGGGCCGCTGAGACGCGGGGGACCGGCCCCGAGGACCGGCCCCCGCCCGGGTGCCGTCACCGCGTCGTCGCCCCGGGGCCGTCCAGCGCGCAGGAGTTGACCACGTCACCGTCCGCGGGCCTGCCGATCGTCCGGTCCGCGGGCGGCCTGACCCCGCGCTCCACCCACGCGGTCAGGGCGTCGAACGCCGACCGGTAGCAGGGCAGGATCGGCCGCAGCCGGTCCGGATGGGTGTCGTACAGCCCGTCGACGTGGGTGCCGTCCTGCACCGTGTAGGAGCGGTGCAGCGCCCCCCGTCCCTTCGCGTCGATCATGCGGGCGTACACGTCGGAGTGGGCGGCCTTCGGCAGCAGCGCGTCCAGATCACCGTGCAGCGTGATCAGCGGCCGGCCGATGCGCCCGGTCAGCGCCACCCGGGCCGCGGCCCGGTGCACGGCGGCGGGACGCGAGGCGTAGTCGTACGCGGCGTCGGACGCGCACGGCGCCAGGACCTGCTCCACCGTGGTGCCGGCCGAGGACCCCGGACAGGCGGGATCGTAGGTCGGGTCGAACTCGGCCCGGTAGATCTTCTGCGTGACACCCCAGTAGGCCTTCTCGTGGTACGGCCACAGGAACTCGGAGCCCGGTGCGAAGCCCGCCGCGTGCAGGTCCGCGTCGTCCGCCGTGCCGTACGTCCGGGCCACCGCGACCGGCAGGGTGGTGAACAGGCCGGTCCCGTCGGCGGTCCACAGCGCACCCTCCCAGTCCACGCCGCCGTCGTACAGCTCCGGGTGGTTCTCCAGCTGCCAGCGGGTGAGATAGCCCCCGTTGGAGACGCCGGTCATGTACGTCCGGCGCGGCGCGTGCCCGTAGCGGTGGGCCACCGCGCGCTTGGCCGCCCGGGTGAGCTGCGTGGTCCGGGTGTTCCACTCGGCCACCGCGTCACCGGGCCGGATCCCGTCCCGGTAGAAGTCGACGCCGTTGTTGCCCTTGTCCGTCGAGGCGTACGCGTATCCCTGGGCCAGGACCCGGTCGGAGACGGCCTTGTCGGTCGCGTACTGCTTGCGGTTGCCGGGTGCGCCCGTGACGACCAGCCCGCCGTTCCACCGGTCGGGCAGCCGGATCACGAACTGCGCGTCGTGCGCCCAGCCGTGCGTCGTGTTGAAGCGGGAGGAGTCCGGGAAGTACCCGTCGACCTGAAGGCCCGGCACTTCGGACGGCAATGGGGTGGCGGCCGCGATCAGCCCCGCCTGGTCCGCCGGGTCGGTGTACGGGGTACCGGCCAGCCCCGTGGTGGTCAGATCGGCCAGGCAGGTGACGCGCTGATGGGCCGCGCCCGGCACCCGCACCCGCTCCTGGCGCGCGCAGTGCCCGTCTTCGGCGGTGGCGGCGGCCGGAGCCGGAGCGGTGAGGGCTGCCGCCGCGAGGGCGAAAGCGAGCAACGGAACGCCGAGGGACGGGCGCATGACGGCCTCCAGGAAGGGCGGGAAGCGGAAGAGGGCACGGTACGGAGCACGAAGCTGCCCCATGGTGCGGTCCCCACGCTGCCATCAACGATGGGCCGGCGCCCTACGGAACGGTGCCTGCACATGGGGGGTCACACCACACGCACAGGCGCGCCCCTCCCCCGGGGACGGGCGTCCCCCGCCGGACGCGGTGCGGGGCGGCCGTACGGCGATCCGGTCCAAGTCCTCCGGGAGACCCGGCGGTTCCGGCCCCTGCCCCCGGGAGGACCTCGCCGCAGGACGATCCGG
>NZ_LIRG01000997.1 GCF_001419695.1 Streptomyces prasinopilosus | reverse complement strand
CCGGCGTTCGACCGCCGCCTGCCCCTCTCATGTCACCGGTTCGGCGGAAGGCGCGCGCCGGGCGATGCGGACCTGGTTGCGGCGGACCCGCAGCCGTTCCTCGGGCGGGAACCGTTCGTCGCGCTGTGCCCGCTCCCACATCCGCTCGATGTCGTCGAAGAGCTGCACCTCGCCCGCCTCCAGGTCGGAGATCGCCCGGCCGAGCACGGCGAGCTGGTGCGGGTCGCTGGCGGTCTTCACCCCGCGTGCGGTGACTCGGCTGCGCATCGAGGCGGTGAACGCGGCCAGGGCGCCCTGCGCCATCGCGACCGTGGCGGTGGTGATGCCCGCGGTGAACATCGGGTGGAAGGGCATCCGGTACAGCGGCGAGTCGCCGCGGCCGACCCGGTGGGCGAGGCCGCCGTCCTCCATCGGGGCCGGGTCGAGGATCCGGTGCCCGGGGACGAGCTTGTCCTCGATCACGATGTCCTTGCTGCCGGTGCCGCGCAGCCCGACGACGTCCCAGGAGTCCTGGACGATCTCGTAGTCCTGCCGGGGAAGGACGAAGTGGCGCAGCCCGCCCGGGACCGGCCTGCCGTCCTCGTCCACGATCAGGCCGCCGAGGATGATCCACCGGCAGTGGTCGGTGCCCGAGGAGAAGGGCCAGCGGCCGCTGAACCGGAACCCGCCCTCGACCGGGGTCGCGCGCCCCAGGGGGGCGTAGGGCGAGGCGATCCAGGTGTCCGGGTCCTCGCCCCAGATCTCCTTCTGCAGGGCGATGTCCATCTGGGCCACCTCGAACGCGTGGACGCCGACCACACCGGCCACCCAGCCCGCGGAGGAGGAGTGGACGCCGATGTCACGCAGGGTGCGGAAGAAGTCGACCGGACTGGCCTCGTGGCCGCCGAACTCCGCGGGCTGGAGCATCCGGATGACGCCGCTGGAACGCAGCACCTCCGCGGCCTCGTCGGTCAGCCGGCCCAGCTCGTCGCTGGGTGCGGCCTCGGCGGCGATCTCCTCGGCGCGGGCCAGGATCCGCTCGTGTACCTCGTGCATGGCAGAAGCCCTTTCTTCCTCTTCTTCCTCAGTTGTGGAGGAGGAAGTCGGTGACGGTGCGGTTGAACTCGTCGGCGTGCTCGAGCTGGGCCCAGTGGCCGCAGCCGGCCAGCAGCACCATCCGGGAGCGGGGCACCAGCGAGACGAGCTTCAGCGAGCTCTCGTAGTGCACGACCCGGTCGTCGCGGCCGTGGACGAACAGGGACGGTGCGGTGATGCCGGCGATCTGGGCGTGGGTGGCCATGTGCGGGCGCGGCCGGCCGATGCCGTCGGCGAAGTTGGCGAGGTGGTCCGGGCGCTCGACCGCGGCCCGGTGGCGCCGGCGGACCAGTTCCGGCGTGGCGTGCGCCGGGTCGAAGGTCATGACGTCGACCAGGTCGCGGAAGTTCTCCTCGGTGGGCTCGCGGTAGGTCCGCTGCAGCACCTTCACGCCCTCGCTCGGCCCGCCGCCGGGGACGAAGAGGTGGGCGCCGCCCACTCCGGCGCCCATGGTGACCAGGTGGCTGGTCCGTTCCCGGTGGGTCGCGGCGAACATGACCGAGGTGGCGCCGCCCATCGAGTTGCCGATGAACGCGGCCCGCTCGATCTCCAGGGCGTCGAGGAACTCCAGCGCGGTCGCGGCGTGGTCGCGGTCGTCGTAGCCGACCGGGTCGGACTTGCCCCAGCCGGGCATGTCGACGGCCAGGCAGCGGAACCGCTCGCCCAGGGCGCGGATGTTCGCCGCGAAGTTGTTCCAGCCGGTGGCGCCGGGGCCGGAGCCGTGCAGCAGGACGAGCGGGTGGCCCTCGCCGTACTCGTGGTAGTGGACGCGCCCGCTCGGCAGGTCCACGAAGCGGCTGGTCGCTTCCTCGGTGAAGGTGTCGGTCATGGTCCGGTTCCTCCTGGTGTCGGTACGGGCGGCCGGTGCGGGTCGCGGCCGGGGGTGCGGGCCGGGTCAGCCGTGGGCGGGCGGGCCGGCGAGGAGTGTCTGCAGGTCCCGGGGCTCGTCGGCGTCCGGGACGGCGTGGAGCGCGTCGAACCAGGACGCCTCCGCGGGCCCCCGCCCCACGCACTGGTGGAACTTGGCGGCCAGCTCGGCGGTCGAGAGCGGCCGGTGCGAGTCGCCGCGGGAGTGGTGGACGTCGCGGACCAGGAGCCGGCCGTCATCGGTGTGCAGCCGGACGACGGTGTGGCCCGGCTCCTCGGCCGGCGGCCGCTCGGCGAGTTCGATGCGGGCCATCAGACCGGCCACCCCCGGACGGCGCAGGGCCTCGTCGGTGAAGTCGCCGAGCAGCACGTTCCCGGTCAGCAGGGCGACGGCGAGGGTGTACTCCAGGGAGAACTTGGCCTCGAGCCCGTTGCCCGGCCCGGTGTCCCGCAGGGGGCGGGTGCCGCCGTGTTCGAGGGTCACCTCGATCCGTGCGATCCGGCCGACGTCGGCCCCCAGCTCCTCGCGCAGGGAGAGTCCCGCGTCGATCGCGCGCTGGGTGGCGAAGCAGGAGGGATAGGCCTTGATCGCGTAGTCGTCCACCCAGCCGGTCACCCAGTGCTCCAGCCGTTCCCCCAGGACCGCCGTGCGCCGCGGGTCGTGGTCGCCGAAGAGGTCCAGGAATCCGCCGCGTGCCTCCAGCTGGGCGGGGTTGGCGGTGAAGCCCCGGCGGGCGAGTCCCACGGCCATCACGGCGTCCCGGGACGCCAGGCCGGCGTGCATCGGCTTGGTCATCGTGCCGAAGTTCGCCAGGCTCCCGGACGCCTGGGAGGCGGCGATGCCCAGGGCGTGGGCGGTCGCGTCGCCGTCCAGGTCCAGCAGGCGGCAGCCGGCCGCGGTCGCGGCCAGCCGGCCGGTGGTGGAGGTGTTGTGCCAGCCCCGGCCGTAGTGGACGGCGTGCGGGAGCACCTCGGAGACCGCTCGGAAGACGGCGGAACCGACGCTGTAGGCGGCGTCGAGTTCGGCGCCGGTCACCGGACGGCGGGCGGCGAGCGCGAAGAGCGTCGGCAGCAGGACCGCGGCGGGGTGCATGGCCATCGAGGGGGCGGCGTCGTCCCAGTCCAGGGCGTGCGCGGCGGTGCCGTTGACCAGGGCGGCGGCGGCCGGTCCGAGTCTGCTCGCCGAGCCCCACACGGCCGCCGTCCCGGCCGGCGCGCCGGCGCCGGACGGCGCCTGGTCCTCGGCCCAGTCGCGCACCAGCACGGCCGCCGGTGTGCCGAGCCCGGCGACGGCGACCCCGACGGTGTCGGCGGTCAGGCCGCGCAGGGCCGCCCGGGTGGCGGGATCGGCGCGGCGGTC
>NZ_LIRG01000996.1:5268-5438 GCF_001419695.1 Streptomyces prasinopilosus | reverse complement strand
CCCGGGCCGGCAGGGCGGCGGTGGCGCCCGCGGGCACCGGGTCGACGAGGCTGAGCTGGCCGATGTCGTGCATCAGGGCCGCGTACTCCAGCACCCTCAGGTCCGGTTCGGTCAGCCCCATGTCCCGGCCCACCGACCGGCTGAGGTCGGCGACCCGGCGGGCGTGCCCG
>NZ_LIRG01000996.1:0-5210 GCF_001419695.1 Streptomyces prasinopilosus | reverse complement strand
GGGTCCGGCGGGCCAGCCGGTCGCGGGTGGGCCCGCGACCGCGGCCGATGTGCGGCACGCTGCCGAGCAGCGAGGCGGCGAGGACCACGGCGACGACCTGGGCCGCGCCGTGGTGGCTGGGCCGCCCGCCGGCCTCGCCGAGCAGCGCGTACGCCAGTGAGCCGGCGGCGGCGAGCGGTGCGGCCTGCCGGATCCGCGGTCCGTCGCGGGGCTGCGTCCCGGCGCCCGGCGGTGTTCCTTCGCCGGCCCGTCCTCCGGCGCGGGGCCGCGGTCCGTGGTGCCGGACGAGTTCACCGAAGGCGACGAGGACCCCGAAGGCGAGGGCGGCACCGCGTTCCGCGATCCCGTGCCACAGGGTGGCGCCGAGGCAACCGGCGGCGAGCGCGGCGGCGCAGGCGTGCACGAGGGTGTGCGGCCGGGGGGTCATCGGCGTGCTCCGGGCGGGTCGGCGGCCGCGTCGGCGGCCCGGGCGGCGACCGGCTCGGCGGGCGGGCCGGGAGGTCGCCCGGCGTCCTCGGCCGTCACCACGGGATGCCAGCCGGTGCGGCCGATCGCCCGCACCAGCGCTTCCACCATCCGCGGGTCGAAGTGGTCGCCCGCGCACCGCTGGAGCTCCTCCAGCGCCGCGGGCACCGGTCGGGCCCTGCTGTAGGAGCGGTTGGAGGTCATCGCGTCGAAGGCGTCGGCGACCGCCACCACCCGTGCGGACTCCGGGATCTGGCCGCCCGCCAGCCCGTAGGGGTAGCCGGTGCCGTCCAGCCGTTCGTGGTGGTGCAGCACCGCCGCGCGGGCCTCGCCGAGGAAGGAGATCCCGCGCACCATCTCGTGTCCGTACTCGGGGTGCAGTTCGATCACCCGCCGCTCCTCGGGGGTCAGCGGCCCGTCCTTGGTGAGCAGCCGGGTGGGCACCCCGAGCTTGCCGACGTCGTGCAGGATGCCCGCGAAGCGCAGCACCTCGGTCCGCTCGTCGTCCATGCCGAGCTCACGCGCGATCATCGTGGAGGCCTGGCCGACCCGCTCGCTGTGCCCGCGCATGTACCCGTCCTTGATGTCGACGGCCTGCACGAGCGCGCGGATCGTCGCCTGGTGGGCGGCCCGCTCCCGGTGGTACTGGGCGAACGCCCACCACGAGACGCACATCGGCAGCAGCACGAGGAGCGCGGCCACGGGCCCGTAGGGGCTGCGCCACAGCAGGGCCATCATCAGTCCGGCGAGCCCGTGCACGGTGACCGGTGCGAGCGACCGCAGGAACAGCCGCCACCAGGTCGTCCGCCGGGTCGTCCGCCGGCCCTCCGGGCGGGGCGTCCGGCTCCCGCGCCGGAACGGCACCCCGCCCGCCAGCGCCAGGATGCCGCGGTCCAGCAGGGTGAGCAGCAGGCAGAACACCAGCACCGAGGCGCCGGCCGCGCCCAGCGCCGCCGGAACGTCCCCGGCCGCGACCGCCTCCCGGCCGCCGGCCGTAAGGTGCGCCCGGCTCGCGGCCCACACGGCGAGGGTCAGCTGGCCGGCCCGCCAGACCCGGCGCGCGAGGAACGGCCGCTGCTCGACCGGGGCGAGCAGCGCGCCGGGCAGCGCGACCAGCGCGGCGGCGGACGGCGGCAGCAGAAAGGCCGCGGCGAGGAGGACGGGGTGGAAGGTGCCGCCCGGGCTCGGGACGCCGAGGTGCCGGGACCGGGCCAGGCGTTCACAGCCGGCGTACAGCGCGGCGAACGACGCGACGGCTCCCCAGGGGACGTCCGGTCCGGACGGGGCGGACAGCGGCGGCGTCAGCGTGCGCGGCAGCGGCGCGGACGGCAGGGGCAGCGCCGGGAGCAGGCAGAGCAGGCCCGCCACGGCGACACCGGTCACGTACATGCGGGCCCGTGCCGGTAACGCCTCCATGAGCCCCTCCCCCGACTGTGCCGGCCGCGCTCGGCCGGTCGCCTGCCAGGGTCCGGAGCCTAGGGGGGCGGAGGGCACCTCCGCGGGCCGATGACCCGCGGATTAGCGCGTACGGGTGACGGCGTTCCCCTTTCGAGGGATGCCTGCCCCGGCAGGCGTTCGCAGGACCCGCGGACGGCGGGGCTCGCGGGCTCAGGACTCCTGCGGCGCCGGGGCGGTCCGGGGCGGTGCGGCCTGCGGTGACGCGGCCTGGGACGGTGCGGCCTGGGGCGGTGCGGCCGCCTCGGGGGCGGCGGCGTCCGGGGCGGGGCCGGCCTGGCCCGAGCGGATCACGTCGATCCGGCCCATGACCTTCGCGCGCAGGTCGCCCGGCACGTCGTCCTGCCCGCAGCAGCGCTTGACCAGCTTCTTCACCGCCTGCTCGAGCCCGTACTTCTCGAGACAGGGCGAGCACTCCTCGAAGTGGTGCTCGAACTTCGCGCAGTCGGAATCCGGCATCTCACGGTCGAGGAACTCGTAGAGATGATCGAGGATTTCGCTGCAATCCGTCTCGTGCGGCTCTCCGCAGCTCATGACCTCGAGCCTTTCGCTTCGTTCGACCCTCCGGCGCCCGCCGGAACCAGTCCGCGCTCGCGCGCGTAGTCCTCGAGCATGCCGCGCAGCTGCCGACGGCCACGGTGCAGCCGGGACATCACGGTACCGATGGGTGTGCCCATGATGTCGGCGATCTCCTTGTAGGCAAAGCCCTCCACGTCCGCGAGGTACACGGCGATGCGGAACTCCTCGGGGATCGCCTGGAGCGCTTCCTTGACGTCCGAGTCGGGGAGGTGGTCCAGCGCCTGCGACTCCGCGGAACGCAGACCGGTCGACATGTGCGACGCGGCACGCGCGATCTGCCAGTCCTCGATCTCCTCGGCCCCGCTGCGCTGCGGTTCCCGCTGCTTCTTGCGGTACGAGTTGATGAACGTGTTGGTGAGGATCCGGTACAGCCAGGCCTTGAGGTTGGTGCCCTCGCGGAACTGGTGGAAGGACGCGTACGCCTTGGCGTAGGTCTCCTGGACCAGGTCCTCCGCGTCCGCCGGGTTGCGCGTCATGCGCAGGGCGGCCGAGTACATCTGGTCGAGGAACTCGAGCGCGTCCCGCTCGAAGCGCGCGCTGCGCTCGGCGGCCGATTCCGCCCGCCCGTCGCCCTGGCCCTCGGGCTGCTCCGCCTGGCCGTGATCGGTCCCTGCGTCGGTACCGGGAACCGGACCCACCTCCTCCGTCGTCGCGAGACCGGGAACGGCCTCACCCGAATCGGAGGATAGACGACGATCCGGTCCGTCCGCCGCCCGAAGGGGGACGGTCCTGGCCGCGTGCAGCACCGTCCAGTCCAGGTCGGTGCGGCCCTTGCGGCTCGGGCAGAAGGTCGAACCCATGGGGCGGACTTCCTCTCCTACGACTACGACGGCTGTGCCGGAAACCGGCGGACACGTCGGCTTCAACAGCACGGGGCGTCCGGACATTCCCGAAGCTTTACCCGGGCGGGGCGCGCGGGACGGGCCGGGCGCCGCCGCGGGAGAGGGGCGATCCGCTACGGGACGAGGGAGCCGGTCCACCGCACGACGGCGTCCGTGACGACCGCCAGGGCCTCCTCCTGCGTGATGTCCGCCCGCCGGGGCACGGCGAGGCCGTGATCGCCGTGCGCCACCTCGACCAGCTCGTACGTCCACCCGTCTCCCGCCGGCGTCCTCGCCGCGGCGCTCCCCGGCAACCGGACGTCCGGGGGGACCGCCGTCGCGCCGCCCCTCCCGAACCCGGGGAACTCACCGGGTCTGCCGA
This sequence comes from Streptomyces prasinopilosus, assembly GCF_001419695.1. Lineage (GTDB taxonomy): Bacteria > Actinomycetota > Actinomycetes > Streptomycetales > Streptomycetaceae > Streptomyces > Streptomyces prasinopilosus. The sequence goes on along the minus strand of NZ_LIRG01000996.1, from coordinate 1,508 downwards.
AGGGGTCGTTGCCGCCCTGGACGACGAGGGTGGGCACCCCGGTGCCGAGCAGTTCACCGGCGCGGGACTTCTCGGGCCTGCCGGGCGGATGCAGGGGGAAGCCGAGGGCCAGCACGGCGTGGGCGCCGAGTTCGCCGGCGGTCCGGCAGGCGACACGGGCTCCGGCGCTGCGCCCGCCGGCGATCACCGGCAGGCCCGGCTTCCTCAGCGCGGGCCAGAGGCCGCGCCAGCCGGTGTCCAGGGTCTTCGGCGCGGGGGCCACCTTCTTGCCGGCCACCCTCCAGGGCTGCTCCACCAGGGCCACGGTCACGCCGTGGGCGGGCAGCACGGCGGCCAGGGCCCGCAGGTCCCGCGCCTCGATGCCGCCGCCGGCGCCGTGCCCCAGCGCGAGGACGAGGCGCGCGGCGGGTCCGGCGGGGTGCCAGGTGATGCGGGCGGTACCGGCGGCGGTCTCCACGGTCTCGACGGTCCCGGCCGGCGGTTCTGCCGGGCCGGCGGCGGCAGGGGCGTCCTTCGGGCTCCGCGTGCCCTTCGTCCTCTGCGCGCTCTCCGTGGTCCCCGTGTTCTTCATGTGCGTCACGTCAGAAGAGTGTGCTCTCTTCCGGTGCTTCCAGTTCCTTCAGCAGGTCCGGGCCGTTGTTGCGGACGTTGCTGACCGCCGTGGAGACCGGGAAGGCGCGCATCAGGCCGGGGGGCGGCGGTGCGAGCAGCCCGCGCAGCTCCTCGGTCTCCGTGCGGGCGGGGTCGAGCCAGGCGTCCCAGCGGTCGGGGGTGAGCATCAGCGGCATCCGCGGGTGGATGTCGGCGAGGGTCCCCGGACCGTTCTCCGGCGCCGCCGCGAGCGGCGTGGTCTCCGCCTCGGTGGTGATGACGGTGCACGTCACCCACCAGGCCCCCGGATGGTCGTCCGGCAGGGTCCGGTCCCGCCAGAACTCGTACAGGCCCGCCATCGCGAACACCGAGCCGTCGGCCGGTGTCACGAAGTACGGCTGCTTGCGGGGACGCTTCCGCTTGCCCTCGACCTCCAGCTCCCGCTCCTGCGTGCCGGTGACCCACTCGTAGTAGCCGTCGGCGGGCAGGATGCAGCGCCGGGTGGCGAAGGCGCGGCGGTAGGACGGCTTCTCGTGGACGGTCTCCGCGCGGGCGTTGATCATCCGCGCGCCGCCCTCGGGCGTCTTGGACCAGGACGGCACCAGGCCCCACTTCAGCTTCCGCAGCTGCCGAACCGGCCGCGGGTCGTCCGCGTCCTTCAGGGCACGGTCGAGGACGGCGAGGACCTCTTTGGTGGGCGCCACGTTGTAATCGGGCTCCAGGGCCTCCTCCGGCTCCCACCGCTCCACCCCGAAGACCTCCGCGAGGACCCCGGGCCCGCGACTCGCTGCATAACGTCCGCACATACGTGCAACACTGCCAGGCCCACCCGCCCCCCGGCCACCGCACCTTCCCACGAGGCGCCGCGCGCCGCCCCCTCGGTCCGCGACCACGAGGAGTCCCCGCCGACCATGCAC
>NZ_LIRG01000995.1 GCF_001419695.1 Streptomyces prasinopilosus | reverse complement strand
CACCCGCGCGGTCGCCGAGGAGGGCGAGGGCGGCGACCGCGCGGGTGAGGGCGTCGCCGTCGGGGCCGCCGAGGGCGCGGGTGCGCACGTGGGCGGCCTTGACCTCGGCCCAGCGGCCGGCCTGCTCGGCGGTGAGCGTGCCGCGCAACTCGGCGAGCTTGAGCAGGTTCGCCTCGGCGCCGGTGGTGAGGGTCTGCGCCTCGGCCGCGTAGTGGTCGTCGACGACGGCGGAGAGTTCGGCGTCGTTCATGACCGGCTGGATCCGCTGGGCGATCTTGTTCATGTTGCGGTAGGAGCCCTGGAGCCGGAACGGCGGCTCGGTGCGGGCGTCGTCGGACCGGGCGGCGGAGGCGATGTAGGCCTCGTTGACCGCGAGGACGGTGCGGCGGGCGGTGAGCAGGTGGCGCAGGACGGTGAGGACGCGCTCCAGTTCGGTGGGCGCGTACGGGTGCGTGAGCCGGTCGGCGTGGGCGGTGGGGTCGCCCTCGGCGAGGCGGATCAGCAGGTCGAGGTCGCCGCGGTCGCGGGCGGCGAGCGGGGCGAGCACCGGGTTGGCGGTGAGCGCGTTCTCCACGAAGCTGGCGGCGAAGGCGTCCTCCTTGCCGGTGAGGACGTCGCCGAGGTTCCACACGTCGGCGCGGTTGGCCAGCATGTCGGGCACCCGGAAGAGGTCGCCGGACTCGGTGTAGGGGTTGCCGGCCATGCAGACGGCGAAGCGCTTGCCCCGCAGGTCGTAGGTGCGCGGCTCGCCCTGCCACACGCCCTCCACGCGGCGGGTGGCGTCGCACAGGGGGATGAACTTCTGGAGGAGTTCGGGCGAGGTGTGCTGGATGTCGTCGAGGTGGAGGAGGGTGTTGTTGCCGGCGGCCAGCGCGAAGTTGATCTTCTCGACCTCCTGGCGCGCGGTGGCGTTCGGCGCCTCGGCCGGGTCGAGGGAGGTCACGGAGTGGCCGAGGGCCGGGCCGCTGATCTTCACCAGGACGAGGCCCAGCCGGTCGGCGACGTACTCCATGAGGGTGGTCTTGCCGTAGCCGGGCGGGGAGACCAGGAGCAGCAGGCCGCCGGTGCCGGTGCGTCCGGACTCGCCGGTGGTGCCGAGCTGTTTGGCGAGGCTGTCCCCGACGAGCGGGAGGTAGACCTCGTCGACGAGGCGGTTGCGGACGAACGACGACATCACGCGCGGGCGGTGGTCGTCCAGGCGCAGCCGGGCGCGTTCGGCGGTGACCAGGGCGGTGCGGCGGCGCTGGAAGGCACGGAAGGCGGGGGTCTCGCGGTCCCTGAACTCCTCGGTGCAGGCGAGGAATGCGTCCAGGCGGAGGGTGAGGCGCCGGTCGGTGATGCGGGGGTGGGTGCCGAGCAGGCCCTCCACGGTGACCGTGAGGGGCGCGTCGGACTCGTGGCGGGGCGCCTCGGGGCAGAGTTCGGCGGCGACGGCCTCGGCGAG
>NZ_LIRG01000994.1:4091-4390 GCF_001419695.1 Streptomyces prasinopilosus | reverse complement strand
GTCCCGCTCCCGCCCCGGAACCCGTCCCCGCTGATTACCGGCCGTCCGCTCAGGAGCGGTTGACAGGGGCAAGCGTTATCCTCACCGAGCGCTTGCGACACATGTGTCTGACGACCACCGGGGGGTGTCCGTGCACGGCCGTGATCAGAGTTTCCCTCAGGACTGTCCGGGCGGTCACCCGGGCATGTCGACCGAGGCGGGGATCGACGTCCAGCGCCAACTGGAGTCCCTGGTCCAGGACTTCCGGGCGAGCGATCCCCCGATGCCGGTGATCGTGCTGCACGCCGAGGACTCCGCCG
>NZ_LIRG01000994.1:0-4054 GCF_001419695.1 Streptomyces prasinopilosus | reverse complement strand
GAGGCCACCGACGACCCGGAGATGCACGAGCACTGGCCGACCGCTCCCGCCGGCACTCCGGAGGGGAACACCCAGCGGGAGCAGGCCCAGACCCAGTTGCTGCGCATCCTGGCGCGGCAGCGCTGGCGCCCCCGCAGACCCCCGCGCCGGCAGATCCTGCTCACCGACGTGCAGCAGTTCCTCCCCATGGGCGTCCTGGGTGCCTTCACCGCGCTGCTCACCCGCCCCGAGTGGTACATCGCCGTCCTGGCGGGCATCGGCCTGATGGTCCTGCTCGCCGTCCTGAACCACGTCCCCGGCCGCGCCCCGCTCTTCCTGTGGCTGCGCGGGGAGAGCCGGTGGTTCCTGACCACGACGTTCCTCCAGTCCGCCGCCCGCCACCAGTCGACCAGCGTGCGGCTGCTGCGGCCCGTGGACTCCTGGAAGGCCATCGCGGCCCGCGCCTACGACGTGGCCGAGGCCATGCGGGAGGGCGGCCCGTTCCCCCTCCAGCTGTACGTGCTGGCGCTCCTCGAGGACCTGCGGAGCAACCACCGGCGCCGCAGCTGGGACCTGCGGGGGTTCAAGCGGACGCGTCCGCCGGTGCTGTTCCTGCGCCGGACGGGGCGGGAGAACGGCGGCATCGAGCTGATCAGGGCGGTCAGCGACGTCCGCAGCCGGCGCAGTGAGCTCGACCCGCTGCTGATCGTGGCGGGTGTGGCGGCGAACGACGCGCCGCTGCTCGACCGCGGTGCGGACGGAAGCCCGCAGGCCTCCCCGCCGCCGTCCCGCTACCAGCCCTCGCGGCTCCAGCAGCGGCTGCGCAACTGGTACGACGAATGGGCCGGCAACCTCCGGGCCGACCAGTCGCCGAGCAGGACGAACGCCCTGCCCTGGGCGCTCAGGATCCCGCTGCCCCGCGAGGAGCTGGTGCGGCTGCGGGACAGCGAGCGGCGCTGCGTCAGGGCCGGGCACCGGCTGCCCCTGGTCCGCGTGGTGTGGTCGGCGTACAGCCTCGCCCTCGCCCTGGTCCTCGTCTGCACCGCGGGCGGCGCCCACTCCTACGAACTGCACCGGACGTACTGCTCGGCGGGCCTGCTGACCGCCAACCGCGACACCGAACGGCATTCCGCGCCCGGCACCGGGACGGAGTGCGTCGGGATAGCCACCGGGGACGTCCGGTTCGGCGCGTACCTCGGGGACACGGGCGACGAGGAGGCCGACCGGCAGGGAGAACGGCTGCGCGCCCTGGAGAACCGGATCCACGACGAGAACGCCAGGGTGCTGCGCAACCACTCCGGCGCCTACGTCACGGTGGTGTACGCGGGACCGCTGAGCTCCTCCAAGGTGAACCCCTCACCGGTCAAGGGCGTCGAGGAACTGACCGGCGTGTACCTCGCCCAGCGCGTCGTCAACGAGAACCACACGGTGAAGATGCGGGTGCTGCTCGCCAACGGCGGCGCGGACATGGGACACCAGGACGAGGCGGCCGAGGCGATCGCCGCGTACGCCGAGCGCGACCCGACCTTCGTCGGCGTCGTCGGCTTCGGCCGTGACCTGCAGAGCAGCCCCGACGTCACGGACCGGCTCCACACCGCGGAGGTGCCCATCGTCTCCGGCACCAACTCGGCGAGCTACCTGCCGAAGGAGTTCTCCAACTGGTTCAGTCTCGCGGTCCCCGACGAGCACCAGGCGGAGGCGCTCGGTCACGTCGCCCGGCAGCTGCGCGCCCCCGGCAGAGCCACGCACGCCCTGGTGCTGGCCCGCGACCTCAAGGGGTCGCAGGACCGCTACACCAGCGAACAGGCCCTCTACGGCGAGGAGATGTTGAGGCGCGAGGGCTTCCGGATGCTGTCCACACAGGAGTACCGGGTGGTGAACGGCGACCCCGAGCTGCGGCTGCACGCGGAGCGCGTGTGCCAGGGGGAGAACGTCCCCTCGGTGATCTACTTCGCCGGACGGGTCGAGGACGTCGGACCGCTGATGACCCAGTTGAGCACCCAGCCGGGCTGCGCGAACGAGGAGATCTCGATCCTCACGGGCGACGACCTGAGCAAGGCCAGGTTCTCCGGTACGGGCGGCAGCGACGGCGTGGCCCCGCGGATCACGCTGTACCACGCGGCCCTGGCCGAGCTGGAGGACGCCGCGCCCGCCACCGCCTTCTACGAGGACGCCGCCCGCCACCTCACCTGGATCGAGCAGGACCGGCTCCCCCACACCAGCCCCGACTTCGCCAGCGGCCAGACGGCCCTCTCCCACGACGCCACGCGCGCGCTGTACTGGGCGGCCAGCCGCGAGGACGTGCCCCAGAGCCGCGCGGCGACCTGGGTCAACCTCAGGAGCGTCAGGCTCGACCGGATGGCGACCGGGACGATCGACTTCACCAACGCGCCCCTGTACGCCGAACGGCACGGCCACAGCATCCTCATCAAGCGGGTCCGCAGGACCCCGGCCGGCGTCTCGGAGGCGGAGGTCCTGTGCAGCAGGACGGCCGGCGACACCACACCGCTCGACGCGAAGGAGTGCTCGATCACATGAACGGACCCGCCCCGTCCAGGATGCCGGGATGAGGATTCCGGGGCCCGAGGAGATCCGCGCGCTGCACGAGAAGCACGCGCCCACCGCCGAGGCGTTCGCGCTCGTCCACACCCACTGCGAGATCGTCTGGGGCATCGCCGAACGGCTGCTCTCCGCGCCGCGCCTCGCCCACCTCGACGCCGGCCTGGTCCGCGCCGGCTGCCTCCTCCACGACATCGGCGTCTACCGCCTCTACGGGGACGACGGCCGGCTGGACCACGGGAACTACGTCCGGCACGGACTGCTCGGCCAGGAGCTCCTCGAGGAGGAGGGCTTCCCCGAGGTGCTGTGCCGGTTCTGCTCCCACCACACCGGAGTCGGGATCACCCGGCACGACGTCGTGCGCCAGGGCCTCCCCCTGCCTCCCGCCGACTACACGGCGGCGACGCGGGAGGAGCGGCTGGTGATGTACGCGGACAAGTTCCACAGCAAGTCCCGGCCGGCGTCGTTCCTCTCCCCCGACGAGTACGCCGCCCACGTCCGCCGCTTCGGCGAGGAGAAGGTGACCGTCTTCCGGGCCCTGCGCACCGAGTTCGGCGACCCCGGCCTCACCGGACCGGTGCCGGGCGGGGGCGTGGGCAAAGGCGTGGGCGTCCGCCCGTGACCGTCGCCGTCCGTCACGGCACCCGCGGCGTACGAGTGCCCCGGCGGGGGACGCGCCGCCGCGGCGGGCGTACGCCGTCCGCCCGGATACCGCCCGCACCGTGCGCGGACGCCGCCCGGACCCGCCGTCACGGGAGCGGCCGCGCTTCACACGCTTGACACGGTCACGCTCACCGCTTGTATGGTCTAGTCCAACAGAACTCGCCGCTCTGCTTAGGGAGTTGATCTGCCGCGGGACCGACCGGTGTCCCGCCAGGACGGTGAGTGCGCGTCAACTTCGCGCCTTCTGGCCCCACCCAGAGAGGCCGTCCCGTCGCGCGGGTCCCCCACACACGACCACGCGCCGTTCCGGGACGACCTGAAGTGAAGGAGTTCCCCATGCGTATCCGCAAGAAGACGGCCGCCCTGATCGGCGCGGCCCTCGCCCCCGCGATCGCCCTCAGCCTCCCCGCCTCCTCCGCGAGCGCGCACGGCTACATCTCCGACCCGCCCAGCCGCCAGGCCCAGTGCGCCGCGGGCACGGTGTCCTGCGGCGACATCACCTACGAGCCGCAGAGCGTCGAGGGCCCCAAGGGCCTGACCAGCTGCAGCGGCGGCAACGGCCGCTTCGCCGAGCTGGACGACGACAGCAGGGGATGGGCCGTCACCCCGGTCCAGAAGAACACGACGTTCTCCTGGAAGCTCACCGCGCGGCACGCGACGACCACCTGGGAGTACTACGCCGGCGGTCAGCGGATCGCGCGGTTCGACGACGGCGGCGCCCAGCCGGGCGCGGTGGTGAACCACCAGGTCGACTTCGGCGGCCTCACCGGCCGGCAGAAGGTGCTCGCCGTCTGGAACGTGGCCGACACCACCAACGCGTTCTACGCCTGCGTCGACGTCGACGCAGGCGTAG
>NZ_LIRG01000993.1 GCF_001419695.1 Streptomyces prasinopilosus | reverse complement strand
GCGTAGTCGCCGAGCAGGTTCGCCGGAACGGCCGGGGGCCGGCCGGGGCCGCCGATCATGCCGAGGGTGCCGGTGCGGGCGATGTACGCGATGTCGTGCCCCGCGCGGTCCGCGAGCGGTCCCTGCTGGCCCCAGCCGGTCATCCGGCCGTAGACGAGGCGCGGATTCCGGGCGTGGCACTCCCCGGGGCCGACCCCGAGGCGCTCGGCGACACCGGGGCGGAAGCCCTCGACGAGGATGTCGGCGCGCTCGGCCAGGTCGAGGACGCGGTCGGCACCGCCGGGAGCCTTCAGGTCGACGACCACGGAGCGCTTGTTGCGGTTGGTGACGTCGTGGGCCGGGTCGACACCGAGTCCGGGGCCGCCGGGGCGGTCCACGCGGACGACGTCGGCACCCAGGTCGGCCAGAAGCATCGCGGCGAACGGGCCGGGGCCGATCCCGGCCAGCTCGACCACCCGCACACCGGTCAGCGGCCCCTGCCCCGGCGACCGCGCGGGGGCGGTTGTCCGTGCCTCCGTCATCACACCCCCAGCTTTGACACAACCGATGTCACACCGATGATGCTAAGAACACCTTCCACTCCGCACAAGAGCGGGCGAGCAAGCGCTTGGCCACTACTCGCCACTGTACGGCGCGGCCGGTGCTCCCACCCTGTTCACGTCTCGCCCGTTCCGCCACCGGACGTCTCGGCGCAACGGTGCGCCCGCGGAGGACGCGCACGTCGCGGGCTCTCCGGGAAGGGCCGCTCCGGCTCCGCGGGAACCGTCCCGGCGATCCGGCCGACGCCCGCCGGGACGGCGCGGGCCGGTCCGAAGGCCGCCGCCCGTCCGGTGGGCCGGACGGCGGGGCGGTCCACCCCGAGGCACGGCGCACCGTCATGGCCTCTGTCCGCCGGTGGAGTGTCGGCCCGCCGCCCGTGCGGATGCTCGGGCGCCCGCGCCCGGTTCGCGTCGTCCCGCACCCGTCCGCGACGGCACCGGGTGGGGACTTTCCGGTGCCGGGCCCGGGCCGGGCTGCGCCGCACTGCGCGCAAGTGCCAAGAAGGAGTTCAATGGAACACTTGAAGGCATGCGATTTCTTCTCGAAGTGGGCATGGACGACGGGGCGTTGGCGAAGGACCCCGCGGGCGAGCTGGGGCGGATCCTGCGCTACTGGGGCGGGAACCTGCACCACTACCCGATGAGGGCCGGTGACGGGTCGGAGGTCTACGACTCCGAGTACCGCGGGGTGGGCCGCTGGCGCATCGAGCAGGGCGGGGGTGACGAGCCGGAGGGGGCCTCCTAGGAGGTCGCGCCCCCCGCCTCCCGGAGGGCCCTGCGGCACAGGGCGTCCGCCCGGCGGGTGGTCTCCGGGAGGCGGTGGGCGGGGGTCAGCGCGAGGGTGTGGGCGCAGGCGTTGGCGAGGCCGACGCGGTGGCCGACCGAGACGAAGACCGGCTTGACGGAGTCCCTGGTGCGCAGGGCCCGGCCGACCTCCTCGGTGCCGGCGAGCAGCGCGGCCGTGCTGCCGCGCGGGGTCGCCGGGGCGGCGAAGGCGAAGGTGAACGGGTTCTTGGCGACGCCGATCGTCGGCAGTCCGGTGAGGACCCCGAGATGGCTCGCGAGACCGAAGCGGCGGGGATGGGCGAGCCCGTAGCCGTCGCAGACGACCAGGCCCGGCGGGCACGGCAGGGCGTCGAGGGCGGCCAGCACGGTGGGGATCTCCCGGAAGGCCAGCAGGCCGGGCACGTACGGGAAGGAGATCCGGCCGACGGCCGTCGCCTCGGCGACGGTCGCGAGGGTCGCCCCGTCCAGGACGACGGCCGCCGCCGCGACGAGGTCCCGCTCGTCGTCGTAGGCCACGTCGACCCCGGTGACCCGGCCCGTCCCGGGCGCCGGGCCGGGTCACCGGGGTC
>NZ_LIRG01000992.1 GCF_001419695.1 Streptomyces prasinopilosus | reverse complement strand
GCCTCCGGCCCCGTTTCCTCCGCCGTTGTCGTAGCCGCCGCCGTTGCCTCCGGCCCCGTTTCCTCCGCCGTTGTCGTAGCCGCCGCCGTTGCCGCCGCCTCCGCCGTTGCCGCCGCCTCCGCCGTTGCCGCCGTTGCCGCCACCGTTGTCGTAGCCGCCGCCCCCGCCGACACCGCCGTCTCCGCCACCGCCACCGTTGTCGTGACCGCCGCCGTTGCCGCCCTGTTGTTCGGTCGTGCCGCCGTCACCGGTCTGCTGGCTCCAGTCGCCGTTGTCGCCGTTGCCGTCCTGCCGGCTCCAGCCCGACTCGTCGCCGTCGCCCAGTGTGTCGTTCGCGATGGCGGGGACGACGGCGGCCGCGAGGGCCAGGGTGCCGACGGCCAGCGTCATCGGCAGACGGCGGAGGGGACGGCGGGAGCGCGCGGAGCGCGGTGGGTGCGGGGAGCGCCGGGACATGAAGACCTCCATATGAGGGCGAAAGGCTAAAAGATGACTAATCGCCACACTAGGAGCAGCCCTCCGCCCCCGCCCGCCTTGGTGCGCCATCGGAGACGGCCGTCCGGGCCACCTCGCGTCGTCGCTGGTGACAGCCTCGCGCTGAGGAGGCGTCAGGGCGGCCGACGCGCGCACCCGCGGCGTTCCACCGCTACTCCGTCAGCTCCTCCAGCAGCCGGGCCGTCCTCAGCCCGGCCCGCAGGTAGTCGACGAACAGATCGTTGTGCAGGGCCCAGCCCGAGCGGCGGGCCCGGATCAGCCGGATCGCCTCCTCGGCGGAGCCGCCCCGGTGCATCAGCGCGTGCGCGACGACCAGTCCGGAGCGGTTGTACCCGTGATAGCAGCGCACGAGGACGTTGCGGCCGTCGTCCAGCGCCTCGCAGGCCGCCTCGGCGAGCCGGATGACCCCCAGGAGCTGGGTCCCGTCGAGCGGTCCGTCCGGGATCGGCCACACACGGTGCTCGACCCCGGGGGCCGGCCCGTGTCCCGGCAGCCGCAGCAGCGTCTGCACGAGATCGAACTCCTGGCGCACCGCCGCGAACTCCAGCTGCCCGGTCCGGCCCCTGAACTCGTGCCCGCCCATCCACAGGCCGGGCACGATCTCGTCCCACGGGGTGTCCGGCGCGGGTACGTCGGGTTGCTTCCTGCGGGTATGCAATGGTGCCTCCCCGGCATCACCGCTCACGTCCTCTCAAGGTAGCCGGGTTCTTGCCCCTGGAGCACCCGCCTGTTCCCATGGAAGGAGGGGTGATGGCGCATGAACGGTCTGCGGGTCGTACCGGCCTGGCGGCACGGCCGGGAGCGGCTGTACGTCTGCCTCCCGGACGGCGGGAACATCGCCTGGTACGACCGTGACGCGGCCAGGGTCAGCCTGCTCGGCGAGGACCGCGAGGCGGAGGTGCTCGCGGCCCTCGCCGAGCA
>NZ_LIRG01000991.1 GCF_001419695.1 Streptomyces prasinopilosus | reverse complement strand
CGGGGCGGCTGACCGCCCCGCCCCCGTCCGTCCCGTGGCGCGGGGGCCGCGGGACGCGAGGCGTGGGGCGGGGAGCCCGGAGTGCGGGACGTGCGAAAGCCCCCGCACCCGTCAGACGGTACGGAGGCTTCGGAACGGGCGTCACGGGGCCCGGCGTCCCGCGTTACGGGGCCGGTGTGTCGGCCGGGCGGATCCACAGGCGCTGCCCGACGGCGGCGGCCTGCTGCACGATGCGGTTGACGGAGGCGGCGTCCACGACGGTCGTGTCCACGGGGGTGCCGTCGACGTCGTCGAGTCGCATGATTTCGAAGCGCAAGGGCTTCTCCCTTCGTCGGTCATCCTCCTGAAGGAGAACTGCTGGGTGGGCGGCCACGAGCCGGACCGGCCCGTGTTCCATCAGTAGGGAACGGCTTGCCCGGTGCAAACATTCCCTACGCTAAGGAAATTCTTCGATCGACTAAATACTGACGAGTCACCGATGGGGCTGCCGGGAAGCGAATGTTTCGAAGGGGACCGATCGGGACCGGTTGTGTTCGTACAGTGACCGCCGGGACAATGGACGTGATGAACGACGACCTGGCGGACCTGAACTCCCGTATCGACCGCACGAACGAGCTGCTCCAGCGCATGCTCGCCGAAGTGGCCAAGACGCCCTCCACCCACGCGATCTTCGTCGACGCGGGCTACCTGTACGCGGCGGTGGGACGGCTGGTGGCCGGGACGGAGGACCGCCGGGCCTTCGACCTCGACGCCGAAGGACTCATCGACGCGCTCATCGACCGGGCCCGCACCATCTTCGCGGACAGCAGACTGCTGCGCGTCTACTGGTACGACGGCGCCAGACGCCGCATCCACACCGCCGAACAGCAGACCATCGCGGAGCTCCCCGACGTCAAGGTCCGCCTCGGCAACCTCAACGCCAACAACCAGCAGAAGGGCGTCGATTCCCTGATCCGCTCCGACCTGGAGTCACTGGCCCGGCACCGCGCCATCAGCGACGCCGCCCTGCTGGGCGGCGACGAGGACCTGGTCTCGGCGGTCGAGGCCGCCCAGGGGTACGGCGCCCGCGTCCACCTCTGGGGCATCGAGGCGCCCGAGGGCCGCAACCAGGCCGAGCCCCTGCTCTGGGAGGTCGACAGCCAGCGCACCTTCGACCTCGACTTCTTCAAACCGTACGTCTCCCGGCGCACGACCCCCGGGTACGAGCCGACGACGGACCGGCCCACCCGCGAGGACGTCCGCTTCGTCGGTGCGCAGATCGCCGCGAAGTGGCTCTCCGAACGCGGACGGGACTCACTGGTGGAACTGCTGCCCGGCCACCCCTATCTGCCCGGCTCGGTCGACCAGGACCTGCTGGTGGAGGCCGAGGGCCTGCTGCAGTACTCCCTGCGCGGCCAGGCCGACCTGCGGCGCGCCCTGCGCGACGGCTTCTGGGCCCACCTGCAGGCGCAGTACTAGGACGCGGTACTAGACGCGGTGCTGCGCGCGGTCCTCGCCGAGGGGGCGGCTGCCGGCGGCCGCAGGCGTGGCGCTGCCGGCGGCCGTGCCGTGGGCGCTGCCGTCGTGAAGGGCCGGGAGACCGTCCCAGAAGGCGGCGAGGGCGTGCGCGGTGGGCCCGGGCCGTTCGGCGGCGGGGGAGTGCCCGGCACCGGCGACGACCGTGCGGTGCGCGTCCAGGCGGACGGCCATGGCGTCGAGGTCCGGCACCGGCCAGGTGTCGTCGTGCGCACCCGACAGCACGTGGAACGGCAGCGGCACGGCGGCGAGTTCGTCGACCAGATCCGGCTCCTCGCACAACTGCCGCCCGGTGGCCAGTAGCTGGGCGCGGCTGGTGCCCAGCCAGCGTCGGCGCAGATGGTCCCGGCCGCCGACCCCGCGTGCG
>NZ_LIRG01000990.1:1423-1686 GCF_001419695.1 Streptomyces prasinopilosus | reverse complement strand
CGCTCCCGCCCCGGACCGGCAACCCCCAGCCGATCCCGGTGAGCCGGCCGCGCCCCGGCCCTCGGGCCAGGACGCGGGGGAGTGGGAGATCTCCCGCATCCCGCTCCAGTACGAGCGTGCCGTCCTCGCCGGCGCGGTGGCGCACGAGAAGCTGCGCACCACCACCGCCAACGCTGTGCGGGGCCGGGCGTACGACGTCGTTGTCCACCAGCAGGCGGCGATGCCCGAAAGGAGTTCGCCCGCCAGTACCTCTCCGGCGCACT
>NZ_LIRG01000990.1:0-1411 GCF_001419695.1 Streptomyces prasinopilosus | reverse complement strand
CGAGGAGGGCATCGTCGCCGACTTCGCGCTCGTCCACGCCCGCCTCGGCGGCACTGAAGGGCCACGCTGCACAGCGAGAACGGCATCCTCGGAACGGGCCCGTACCCAACCGACGACGAGATCGACGCCGACCTGATCAACGCCGGCAAGGAGACCGTCACGGTCAACCCCGGGGCATCGTTCTTCGACTCCGCCCAGAGCTTCAGCATGATCCGCGGCGGCCACATCGACACCGCCGTGCTCGGAGGCACGCAGGTCTCCGCCACGGGCGACCTGGCCGACTGGATGGTGCCCGGGAAGATGGTCAAGGGAATGGGCGGCGCGATGGACCTCGTCCACGGCGCCAAGCGCGTGATCGTCCTCATGGAACACGTCGCCAAGGACGGCTCCCACAAGATCGTGGCCAAGTGCACCCTGCCGCTCACCGGACAGGGGGTCGTACAGCGGATTACCGACCTGGCCGTGCTCGACATCACACCCATGGGGTGCCGGCTGGTCGAACTTGCGCCCGGCGTCACCCTCGACGAAGTGCGTGAGAGGACCGGTACTCCTGTCGCGGGCTGACCCAGCACCCAGCAGAACCGCCTCGCCATCTGGCGCTGCCCGTCGACGCGGGCCACGGACACCCCGGGCGGGGGAGCGGCCCGCTCGAGGTGATGCGCGCTGCAGGCGTGCCACCTCGCGGCGTTGTCCTGCTCGACATCGGCCGCACCGGGTGCTGTCGCTGCGTCCCCTCCTCGGGCCCGTCGCCGAGCCGCCTCGTCATATTGTCCCGCCCGTCACCGAGCGCCGTCCCCATCTGCGGCCTGCCGAACGCCGGCCCAACCCTGCTGCTNNGGCCGGCCCTCCAGCGATACGGGCGCTGATGCGGTACAGGGAGTGATTGACGGAGAACAGACCCGGGACCGGCGGGTGCCCGCGGCACTGCTCTCTCCTCTGACGGGTCTGCTCCGCCAGCACTTGACTGCAGGCCGAGAAGATGAGAACCAGCGGTATGGCAGGCCAGAACCGTGTGCTGCTCCTCAGCCGGGCATTCTGCAGCGCCGTACCCCCGATCGGGTGGCGGCGGATCGGTTGTGCGCGGATGCGGCCGCATGTGACGGCTTGCACGGCACGCGATGCCCGCCCGGTGACGAGCACGGTGTGGGCTACGCCACAAGCCTGGCGATCCCTGAGGCGGGAAATGTCAGCCTGCTCACATCACCGCAGTTCACAACAGGCTCATCGGACCGGTGAGCCAGTACCGCTGCCGAGCCAGAGGCAAAACCCGCACCCAGGCCCTCCTCCGCCTTGCCTGTCACCGCATCAGCGTCCTGTTGACCATGCTCCGCGACGGAACCTTCTACGACCCAGAACCCCGCGGATCGCTTGACGAGGGACATAGAGGCACCCCCGCACGGACCGGAGGCCG
>NZ_LIRG01000099.1 GCF_001419695.1 Streptomyces prasinopilosus | reverse complement strand
TCGCCGCCGGCGGCGAGACCACCGACAAGGCCATCGCCGGCATCTTCGCGAACCTGCTGCTGCACCCCGAGCAGCTCGCCGCCGTCCGCGAGGACCGCGGTCTCGTGGCCGCCGCGTTCGCCGAGACGCTGCGCTACACCCCGCCCGTCCACATGATCATGCGCCAGTCGGCCACCGAGGTCACCCTCAGCGGCGGCACCGTGCCCGCCGGGGCCACCGTCACCTGCCTGATCGGCGCCGCCAACCGGGACGGGAACCGCTACCGCGACCCGGACCGCTTCGACGTCCTCCGCGAGGACCTCACCACCACGACCGCCTTCTCGGCCGCCGCCGACCACCTGGCCTTCGCCCTCGGCCGCCACTTCTGCGTCGGCGCCCTGCTCGCCAGGGCCGAGGTCGAGACCGGCGTGAACCAGCTCCTCGACGCCATGCCCGACGTGCGGCTCGTCGACGGCTTCGACCCCGTCGAGAAGGGGGTGTTCACCCGGGGGCCGCAGTCCCTGCCGGTGCGCTTCACCCCGGTCGCGGGCTGAGCCCCGGGGGACGGAGGCGGGATCCGCCCCCCGGAAAGGGGCGCTCCGGACGCCCCGTCCGGCGGGCGGAGCACTGCACGGACCGGCCGCGGCCGGTACCGCCGGTTCCCCCGGGGTGGGCGGGACGGCGCCCGTGCCGGCCGGCAACCCGCACGCACGCGGCAGGTGGCCCCGCGGAAACCGCGGCCCCGCCGCCGCGAGGGGATCCGCGCGGGCCGGCGTCGCGGGCGCCGGCCCGGGCCGCACCCCGGACGGCGTGAGCGGCGCGGCGTCGGCGGCCCGGCGCAGGACGAGGTCCACGGCACGGGTCGCCATGACCACCGTGGTGCCCCCTCGCGCAGCCCGGCGAACAGCCGTTCCCGGCGGCCCGGGCCGAGGCCCGCGGTCGGCTCGTCCCGGATCAGGACGCACGGCCGCATCGCCCCCGCCCCCGCGATCGCCGTCCGCTCACGCGGCCCGCAGGACAGCAGGCGCACCGCCCGCCCCTCACCGCCCCCGGACGGCTGCCGTTCCGCCGGGACGCCGGCATGGGGGGCCGGGGCCCTGGGCAGAACCTTGCTGCAATTAATATGCAACAAGGAATCCTGGTCAGCAGAGGTGTGAGGATCGATGACGACCCGACGAATACGGCGTACCACAGGCGCGGCCACCACGGCCGCCGCGCTCGCGGTGGTCGCCGCCTGCTCGGCGCCGACCGGTGGCTCGGACACCGGCACGGGCGGCGGGTCCGCCGAGTCCGTGGTGATCGGGGTCCCCACCGAACCCGACACCCTGAGCCCCCTGCTCGGCTACGGCAAGGACGGCAACTCCAAGATCTTCGACGGGCTGCTCGCCCGGGACGCCGACCTGGACCTGAAGCCCGCGCTGGCGAAGGCCCTGCCCGAGATCACCGACGGCGGCCGCACCTACACCTACACCCTGCGCCCGGGCGTGAAGTTCAGCGACGGCGAACCCCTCACCGCCGAGGACGTGGTCCACACGTACGAGACGGTCCTCGACGAGAAGACCAACAACACCGCCAAGAGCGAACTGGACGCCGTCGAGGAGGTCCGCGCGGACGGCGACGACAAGGTCGTCTTCACCCTCAAGTACCCGTATGCGGCCTTCGCCGCCCGCACCGTCCTGCCCATCGTCCCCGAGCACATCACCGGGGAGCAGGACCCCAACACGGGCGCCTTCAACACCGAGCCGGTCGGCACCGGACCCTACGTCCTCACCGGCTGGAGCAAGGGCGAGAAGCTCACCTTCAAGGCGAACCCGGACTACTGGGGCGGCGCCCCGAAGGTGAAGAAGCTCACCATGGCGATCATCGCCGACGACGACGTCCGCGCCACCCGCCTGCGCTCCGGCGACCTCGACGGCGCGACCCTCCCGCCCAACCTCGCCGCCACCTTCGAGGACGACGACGGCCGCACGACGTACCGGGCCACCACCTACGACTTCCGCGCCGTCACCCTCCCCACCGCGAACGAGGTCACCGGCGACACCGCGATCCGCCGCGCCCTCGACCTCGCCGTGGACCGCCGGGCCATGGTCGACAAGATCCTCGACGGCGCCGGCCGCCCCGCCTACGGGCCGCTGCCCCTCGACGACCCCTGGTACGCCGAGGACATCGAACGCCCCCAGGACCTCGCCGAGGCCGGGAAGATCCTCGACCGCGCCGGCTGGAAGACCG
The DNA here is from genome assembly GCF_001419695.1 of Streptomyces prasinopilosus. Taxonomy (GTDB): domain Bacteria; phylum Actinomycetota; class Actinomycetes; order Streptomycetales; family Streptomycetaceae; genus Streptomyces; species Streptomyces prasinopilosus. Next base: position 3,149 of record NZ_LIRG01000099.1, on the reverse strand, counting down.
GCCGGGACGGCATCCGCGCCAAGGACGGCACCCGCGCCGCCTTCACCCTCTTCTACCCCTCCGGCGACAAGGTCCGCCAGGACCACGCCCTCGCCTACGCCTCCGACGCCAAGAAGGCCGGCATCGACGTCGAGGTCGAAGGCGCCACCTGGGAGGTCATCGAACCCCGCATGGGCGAGGACGCCGTCCTCGCCGGCTTCGGCAGCACCGGCGACCCCGACTTCGGCCTCTACACCCTGCTGCACTCCTCCCTCGCCGGCGACGGCTTCAACAACATGCCCCACTACGACAACCCCGCCGTCGACGAGGCCCTCGAAACCGGCCGCCGCAGCCAGGACCCCGACGACCGCAAGGCCGCCTACGACGACCTCCAGCGCGCCCTCGTCAAGGACCCCGGCTACACCTTCCTCACCCACATCGACCACCTCTACGTCCTCGACGACCGCTGGGGCGACCTCACCACCCAGGTCGAACCGCACGAGCACGGCTTCGCCAGCGGCCCCTGGTGGAACGCCGAGGACTGGCGGCCCGAGAAGTGAGGACCCTGCCCTGGGCGGCGATGGGGCACCTCGTGGCACGGCGGGCCCTGCTCGCCGTGCCCGTCCTGCTCGCCGTCACCTTCGGCGCCTTCGCCCTCGCCGCCGCCTCCCCGTTCGACCCCGTCAAGGCCTACGCCGGCACCGCCGCCCTCGGCGCCGACCAGGAAACCCTGGACCGGCTCCGCGACAACCTCGGCGTGGACCGGCCCTTCGCCGTCCGCTGGTGGGAGTGGCTGACCTCCGCGGTCACCGGCGACCTCGGCCACTCCAGCGTGATGCGGCAGCCGGTCGCCGAGGCGATCGGCGAGCGGCTGGTCTGGTCGACGCTGCTGTGCACCGTCGCGTTCGCCGTCGCCGTCCTCCTCGGCACCCTGCTCGGCGTCCTCGCCGCCCGCCGCCCCGGCTCCCTCCTCGACCGCACGGTCACCTCCCTCGCCTACTCCCTGGAGGCCGCGCCGGTCTTCTGGATCGCCCTCCTCGCGGTCTGGCTGTTCGCCCTCAACCTCGGCGTCCTCCCGGCGGGCGGCCTCACCGACACCGGCAGCGAACACGTCACCGCCGGCCAGGTCGCAAGCCACCTGATCCTGCCCGCCGGCGTCCTCGCCGTCTCCCAGCTGCCCTGGTTCACCCTCTACGTCCGCCAGGGCGTCGGCGACGCCCTCGCCGAGGACCCCGTGCGCGGCGCCCGCGCCCGCGGCCTCGCCGAACGCACCGTCCTGCTCGGCCACGCCCTGCGCTCCGGACTGCTGCCCGTCCTCACCCTCATCGGCTCCCGCGTCCCCGAACTCATCACCGGCGCCCTCCTCGTGGAGACCGTCTTCAGCTGGCCCGGCATCGCCGCCGCCACCGTCGAAGCGGCCACCGCCGTCGACTTCCCGCTCCTGGCCGCCCTGACGACCCTCGCCACCGCCGCCGTCCTCGCCGGAAACCTCCTCGCCGACCTCCTGTACGGACTGGTCGACCCGAGGGTGAAGCTCAATGAGATGTGATCCCCATGGCTGACACCACCGTCGAGAAGGCCGACGCGACCGTCCCCGCGGCCGCGACCGCCTGGCGCTCGCACGGCACCACCCGCCGCTCCACCCACACCCTGCGCCTGCGCGTCTCCGCCGCCCTGGTCGCCCTCACCGCCCTCGCGGTGCTGCTCGTCCCCCCACTGGTCCAGCTCGACCAGCAGGCCGTCGACCTCGCCGCCAAACTCCTCCCGCCCAGCTGGTCCCACCCCTTCGGCACCGACGACGTCGGCCGCGACCTCCTGCTCCGCTGCGTCTACGGCCTGCGCGTCTCCCTGCTCGTCGGCGTCGTGGCCGCGCTCACCGCCACCGTCATCGGCACCGCCGTCGGAGCCGCCGCGGGCGCCTTCGGCGGCTGGGTCGACCGCCTCGTCATGCGCCTGGTCGACACCCTCTCCTCCGTCCCGCACCTGCTGCTCGGCATCTTCATCGTCGCCCTGTTCCGCCCCGGCGTCTGGCCCGTGGTGATCTCGGTCGCCCTCACCCACTGGCTGTCCACCGCCCGCATCGTCCGCGCCGAGATCCTCTCCCTGCGTTCCCGCCCCTACGTCGACGCGGCCGTCTCCGGCGGCGCCTCCCGCCTGCGGGTCGCGCTGCGGCACCTGCTGCCCGGCGTCCTGCCCCAGGCCGGCCTCGCCGCCGTCCTGATGATCCCGCACGCCATGTGGCACGAGTCGGCGCTGTCCTTCCTCGGCCTCGGCCTGCCCGCCCACACCGCCAGCCTCGGCACCCTCATCCAGGGCGCCCGCGGCTCGCTCCTCGCCGGCCAGTGGTGGCCCACCCTCTTCCCCGGCCTGTTCCTGATCATCCCCACCCTCGCCATCGCCGGACTCGCCGGAGTCTGGCGGGAGCGGATCAACCCCCGCCGCCGATCGGAGCTGACGCTGTGACCGAGCGACCTCCCGTGCTGTCGGTCCGCGGACTGTCGGTCCGCTTCCTGGTGCCCGGCGGCGGCCGCGTCGCCGCCGTCACCGACGCCCACTTCGACGTGGCACCCGGCGAATGCCTCGCCCTGATCGGCGAGAGCGGCTGCGGCAAGTCCGTCCTCGCCTCCGCCCTGCTCGGCCTGCTCCCCGCCAACGCGCAGACCGCGGGCCACGCCCTGCTCGGCGACCTCGACCTGCTCACCGCCGGCGAACGCACCCTCGCCCGCACCGTACGCGGCCGCCGCATCGGCCTCATCCCGCAGAGCCCGGCCGCCCACCTCACCCCCGTCCGCACCATCCGCTCCCAGATGGAGGAGACGGTCGCCGAACTCACCGGCGTCCGCGGCCGCGCGGCCCTGCGCGCCGCGGCCGAACAGGCCGCCGCCCGCGCGGCCTTCCCCGTCGACCACCTCGACCGCCACCCCCACGAACTCTCCGGAGGCCTCGCCCAGCGTGCCGCCACCGCCCTCGCCCTGATCGGCGACGCACCCCTCCTGCTCGCCGACGAACCCACCACCGGCCTCGACCGCGACCTGGTGGACCACACCGTCGACGAACTCCGCCGCCACGTCGACGCCGACGACGACCACGCCCGGGCCCTCCTGATGATCACCCACGACCTCGCGGCGGCCGAACGCATCGCCGACCGCGTCGCCGTCATGTACGCGGGC
>NZ_LIRG01000989.1 GCF_001419695.1 Streptomyces prasinopilosus | reverse complement strand
CGCGGCCGGCGGCGGCGGGGGCGGGACCGAGTGTCGGTGGCGCGTGGCAGGATCGGGGATGTGGCAGAGACAGCAGCGAAGAAGACCGACCAGACCTCCGGCGAGGCCCGACCGCGACTGATGCTCATGGACGGGCACTCGCTGGCCTACCGCGCGTTCTTCGCGCTGCCCGTGGAGAACTTCACCACCGCGACGGGCCAGCCGACGAACGCGATCTACGGCTTCGCGTCGATGCTCGCGAACACGTTGCGCGACGAGGCGCCCACGCACTTCGCGGTGGCCTTCGACGTGTCCCGCAAGACCTGGCGCTCGGCGGAGTTCCCCGAGTACAAGGCGAACCGCTCCAAGACCCCGGACGAGTTCAAGGGCCAGGTCGAGCTGATCGGCGAACTGCTCGACGCGATGAACACCCCGCGCTTCGCCGTCGACGGGTTCGAGGCCGACGACGTCATCGCCACGCTCGCCACCCGCGCCGAGGCCGAGGGCTTCGACGTGCTGATCGTCACCGGCGACCGGGACTCCTTCCAGCTGGTCTCCGAGCACACCACGGTGCTGTACCCGACCAAGGGCGTCTCCGAGCTGACCCGGTTCACCCCCGAGAAGGTGGTCGAGAAGTACGGGCTGACGCCCGCCCAGTACCCCGACTTCGCGGCCCTGCGCGGAGACCCGTCCGACAACCTGCCCGGCATTCCCGGCGTCGGCGAGAAGACGGCCGCGAAGTGGATCAACCAGTTCGGTTCCTTCGCACAGCTCGTCGAGCGGGTCGACGAGGTCAAGGGCAAGGCCGGGCAGAACCTGCGCGACCACCTCGAGTCGGTCAAGCTCAACCGCCGCCTCACCGAGATGGAGCGCGAGGTCGAGCTGGCCAAGGGCGTCATCGACCTGGAGCGGACCGCCTACGACCGTAAGGCCGTCGCGATGATCCTGGACACCCTGGAGATCAGGAACCCGTCCCTGCGCGAGCGGCTCTTCGCCGTCGACCCCGGAGCGCAGGAGGCCGAGAGCACGCCGGTCGTCGCGGAAGGCGTGGAGCTGGACGCGACCGTCCTGGGCACGGGCGAGCTGGCCGGCTGGCTCGCCGAGCACGGCACCGCACCCCTGGGCGTCGCCACCGTCGACACCTGGGCGCTGGGGACCGGCTCGGTCGCCGAGATCGCCCTCGCGGCGGCCGCCGGGCCGGCCGCCTGGTTCGACCCGGCCGAGCTGGACGAGGGCGACGAGCGGGCGTTCGCCGCCTGGCTGGCCGACGCGGACCGGCCCAAGGTGTTCCACAACGCCAAGGGCGCGATGCGGGTCTTCGCCGAGCACGGCTGGAGCGTCGAGGGCGTCTCCATGGACACGGCCCTCGCCGCCTACCTGGTCAAGCCGGGCCGCCGCTCCTTCGCCCTGGACGCGCTGTCCCTGGAGTACCTGCACCGCGAGCTGGCGCCCGCCGCCGCGGCCGACGGCCAGCTGGCCTTCGGCGCGGACGACACCGCCGAGGCCGAGGCGCTGATGGTGCAGGCCCGCGCGGTGCTCGACCTCGGCGAGGCCTTCGAGGACCGCCTGAAGGAGGTGGGCGCCGCGGATCTGCTGCGGGACATGGAGCTGCCGACGTCCATCCTGCTGGCCCGCATGGAGCGGCACGGCATCGCCGCGGACCGGGCCCACCTGGAGTCCATGGAGCAGATGTTCGCGGGCGCCGTGCAGCAGGCCGTGCAGGAGGCGCACGCGGCGGCGGGACACGAGTTCAACCTGGGCTCGCCCAAGCAGCTCCAGGAGGTCCTCTTCGGCGAACTCGGCCTGCCGAAGACGAAGAAGACCAAGACCGGGTACACCACCGACGCCGACGCCCTGGCCTGGCTGGCCGGCCAGACCGGCAACGAACTGCCGGTGATCATGCTCCGGCACCGTGAACAGGCGAAGCTGCGCGTCACCGTCGAGGGCCTGATCAAGGCGATCGCCGCCGACGGCCGCATCCACACCACGTTCAACCAGACGGTCGCCGCCACCGGCCGCCTGTCCTCGACCGACCCGAACCTGCAGAACATCCCGGTCCGTACCGACGAGGGACGCGCGATCCGCCGGGGCTTCGTCGTCGGCGAGGGCTTCGAGTCCCTCCTCACCGCCGACTACAGCCAGATCGAACTGCGGGTGATGGCCCACCTCTCCGAGGACGCCGGCCTCATCGAGGCGTTCACCTCCGGTGAGGACCTGCACACCACGGCCGCCGCGCAGGTGTTCGCGGTCGAGCAGTCCGCGGTGGACGCGGAGATGCGCCGCAAGATCAAGGCGATGTCGTACGGCCTCGCGTACGGGCTGTCCGCCTTCGGCCTCTCGCAGCAGCTGAACATCGAGGCGGCCGAGGCCCGCGCCCTGATGGACGCCTACTTCGAGCGGTTCGGCGGGGTGCGGGACTACCTGCGCCGGGTCGTCGACGAGGCGCGGGCGACGGGTTACACGGCGACCCTCTTCGGCCGCCGGCGCTACCTGCCCGACCTCAACAGCGACAACCGCCAGCGCCGCGAGGCGGCCGAGCGCATGGCGCTGAACGCGCCGATCCAGGGCACGGCGGCGGACATCGTCAAGATCGCCATGCTGAACGTGGACCGCGCGCTGCGCGAGGCGGGCCTCGAGTCCCGCATGCTCCTCCAGGTCCACGACGAAATCGTCCTGGAGATCGCCCCGGGCGAGCGCCCGGCCGCCGAGGAACTCATCCGCCGGGAGATGGCCGGCGCGGTCCGGCTCCGCGTCCCCCTGGGCGTCTCGGTCGGCGCGGGCCCGGACTGGGAGTCGGCGGCACACTGACGCCGCGGGCCCGGCCGGGACCGGCGG
>NZ_LIRG01000988.1 GCF_001419695.1 Streptomyces prasinopilosus | reverse complement strand
GCGGATGGCCAACAGGGAAGCGGTCATCGCCGAGATCGGGCTCAAGCAGAGGGCGTCCGTGTGCGCGGTGGGGGCGTCGGCTCAGGACTCCCGGCCCGCCCAGCCCTCGCAGCCCGCACCGCCGGCCTGCTCGTCCGGGGCCGGCGGTGCGGGCTGCGAGGGCTGTGCGGGCCGGGAGTCCTGAGCCGACTCCCCCACCGCGCACCCGGACGCCCTCTGCTTGAGCTCGATCTCGGCGATGACCGCTTCCCGGTTGGCGATCCGCGCCTCGGACTGCGCGTCGGGATTCGCGCGCTGCCCCTCGATGAACTTCTGGTTGTTGCCGAGCGCGGTGGCGAGGCCCTGGCAGACGGTCGAGTCGGCCGCCGACTTGGTGGTGGGCGCCTGGGAGGCGTTCGACGTGCTCGCCATGACGAAGGCGCCGCCACCGGCCACCGTCACCGCGCTCACCAGCAGCGCGAGCTTCTTCTTGGGGCCGAGCGTTCTCCTGCGCGACATGCCTGCCTCCTGAGCGGTGGGGGAACGTACGCCGCTATGTACGAGATCCCGAACAGAGTTGCTCAGCGCTCCGGACAACTCCCCGAAGTGGCCTGCGTCACAAGGGAGTCGGGCTTCAGCGGGACAGGGCGTCCCGCACCGCCTCGTCGGTGCGGGCCACGACCGCCGTGCCGTCCTCGGCGGTGATGATCGGGCGCTGGATCAGCCGGGGGTGCTCGGAGAGCGCCGCGATCCAGCGCTCGCGCGACCCGTCGTCCCGCGGCCACTCCTCCAGCCCGAGCTCCCCGGCGACGGCCTCCCGGGTACGGGTGATGTCCCACGGTTCCAGCCCGAGCCGCTCCAGCACCTCCCGGATCTCGTCCGGGCTCGGTACGTCCTCCAGGTAACGGCGCACGGTGTAACCGGCGCCCTCGGCGTCCAGCAGGTCGAGGGCGCTGCGGCACTTGGAACAGGCCGGGTTGATCCAGATCTCCATGCCGCCCACCGTACGCCCGGCCCGGCTCTGTTCGATTTCGCCCCGGTCCCACACACCCCTTCCGGAGCGGGTGTTCCACGATCGGGATGTGCCGTCCCACCTGGGCGTTCGACGGCCGTTCAGGGTCCTCCGGATGTCAGTGCCGGGCAGTAAACTGTCAGCAGTGTTCGAGGATGTTGCCCGGGGTCGGCGTGGACCTCGGTGGACACCCTGACCACGACAGGAGGAAGCCCGTGCCCGCTGCCGCACTCAAGCCGATGCCCGTCCAGCCCACCACGAAGCGAGCCGTCCAGCTGGAGATGCCCTGTGAGCCCGTGGCGAAGCGGCCGCTGCCGCCGGGCCGCCCGCGGGACTGGTACGTGACGCACAACCGCCGCCTCAAGGCGATGCGGCTCGCCATCGCCCTGCTCGACTCCGGCGTCTACCTCCCCGACCAGGCCCGCAACGAGACGATACGCGGCATGGCGAACCTGATCGGTGTCCACGCGCCGTCGGACACGACCTGCCACATGGTCCGGGCCTTCATGCGCTACAACCGCTGAGCCGCCCCGGCCCCGGCCGGGCACCCCCGCTCCCCGGGGGTGCCCGGCCGCTCAGTGATCAGTACGGCCGGAAGTCGACGTAACCGAGGAAGACGATCACCGCGGCGACGCAGCCCAGGACCAGGGCGGTGGAGACCCAGGACGACGACCGGCGGGACGCCGTGTGCTCCGGCTCGCCGCGGAACGGGACCGGGCCGGGAGGGTTCTCCTTCCAGCGGGCGGCGAGCATGCGGGCCCGGGCCGACGGCTCCTTGTGCACGGCCCCGTCCGCCCACTTGATGTCGAACTCGCGCTCCTCGTCGTCCCTCTCGGGCATCCCCGTGACCTCTCTCGAACAACAGTGTCGGTTCCATCCTCTCGCGCGGGGTCCGCCGGGAGAAGTGGATTCCGGACACGCGCGGGTCCCGGGGGCGGCCGCGCGGTCCCGGCGTGCGGCCGGGGCCCTTCGCGCGGCCCGCACGTCGAAGAAGGGGCGGGCGGGGTCCTGCCCCCGCGAGGCGGGGGTGGTCCGGCGGACCCCGCCGGGCG
>NZ_LIRG01000987.1 GCF_001419695.1 Streptomyces prasinopilosus | reverse complement strand
CTCTCCGGCGGCCAGCGGCAGCGCGTCGCCATCGGCTCGGTCCTCACCCCGCACCCCCGGGTGCTGGTCCTCGACGAGCCGACGTCCGCGCTGGACCCCGCGGCGGCCGAGGAGGTCCTCGCGGTGCTCCAGCGCCTCGTCCACGATCTCGGCACCACCGTCCTCCTGGCCGAGCACCGCCTGGAACGCGTCGTCCAGTACGCCGACCGGGTGGCGCTGCTGCCGGGGCCGGGGGAGCCCCCGCTGCTCGGGACCCCCGCGGAGGTGATGGCCGTGTCCCCGGTGTTCCCGCCGGTGGTGGCCCTGGGCCGGCTCGCCGGCTGGTCCCCGCTCCCGCTGACCGTGCGCGACGCCCGCCGCCGTGCGGCCCCCCTGCGCGAGCGCCTCGCGCAGGCGGAGGCGGCGGCGAGGACGGAGGCCGCGTCCGCCCCGGCGGCACCGGCGGCCGTCCGGCCGGTCCCGGCCGGCCTGCCCGCCGCCGCCCCCGTGCCCCGCAGGAGCCCCTTCTCCCTGTTCGCCCGCGGGCGGGCGGGCACGGCCGCGGCCTCCCCCGGCCCCGCGTCCGCCCCCGCGCGGGTGGCCGAGGTCCGCGCCCTGGCCGTCCGCCGCGGCGGCGTCCGGGCGCTGCGCCACGTCGACCTGACGGTCGCCCCCGGCGAGACGATCGCGCTCATGGGCCGCAACGGCGCCGGCAAGTCCACGCTGCTCGGCGCGCTGGTCGGGCTCGTGGAACCGTCCGCCGGTTCGGTCCGCACCGGTGGCGCCGTGCCGCACCGCGCCCGCCCCCGCGACCTGGTCCGGCGGGTGGGGCTCGTCCCGCAGGAACCGCGGGACCTGCTGTACGCGGACACGGTCGCCGCGGAGTGCGCCGCCGCCGACCGGGACGCGGAGGCGCAGCCGGGCTCCTGCCGCGCCCTGCTCTCGGAACTGCTGCCCGGCATCGCGGACGACGTCCACCCGCGCGACCTGTCCGAGGGCCAGCGCCTGACCCTCGCCCTGGCGATCGTCCTCACCGCCCGCCCGCCCCTGCTCCTCCTCGACGAGCCGACCCGCGGCCTGGACTACGCGGCGAAGGCCCGCCTGGTGACCGTCCTGCGCGGGCTGGCCGCCGAGGGCTACGCGATCGTCCTGGCCACGCACGACGTGGAGCTGGCGGCGGAACTCGCCCACCGGGTCGTCCTGCTCGCCGAGGGCGAGGTCATCGCCGACGGCCCGGCAGCCGA
>NZ_LIRG01000986.1:1975-2207 GCF_001419695.1 Streptomyces prasinopilosus | reverse complement strand
CGGGGGGACCGGGGGAGGGGATGGTCTCCCTCCGTTTCCCGTCGGCCCTGTTACCCACTTGCGGGTGAACGTCGGGGTGGCGTGCGGGGTGGCGCACCAGGGCGCGCTCCCGGCCGGTCCGCGACGGGCCCGGCCGGGCCACGGGTCGATGCATGATGCACCGATTCGAATGCGGTATTCGAATGATCTGTGTGCATCCGGCACCCGAGCATTGCGGACATGTCCGCATTAG
>NZ_LIRG01000986.1:0-1922 GCF_001419695.1 Streptomyces prasinopilosus | reverse complement strand
GTTCCCTCGTGGCGGCCGCCGCCCTGCCGGCGTCCGCCGACCAGGACAGGGACCCCGACCGCCAGCGGGTCGTCATCAGCGACGTCCAGTACAACGCTCCCGGCCCGGACAACCGCAGCAACCGTTCGCTGAACGGCGAGTGGGTGAACATCACCAACCGGTCCCGCCAGAGCGTCGACCTGAGGGGCTGGACCCTGCGCAACAGCGAGGGGGACAGGTACACCTTCCGCCACCTGCGGTTGAACGGCCGCTCGACGGTCACGGTGCACACCGGATTCGGCCGTGACACCCGCCACGACGTCTACCAGGACCGCCGCGAGCACCTCTGGGACAACCGCTCCGACCGGGCCACCCTGACGAACCGCCGTGGTGCGGTCGTCGACACCGAGAGCTGGGGCCGGACCGCGACCGCGGCGACAACCGCGACCGCGGCGACAACCGCGACCGCGACCGCGGTGACAACCGGGGCAACGACCGCGGTGACAACCGCGGTAACGACCGCGACCGCGGTGACCGCGGTGACCGCCAGCGCTGACCCACCGTCCCGAGGGCGTGTCACGGCAACCGGCCGTGACACGCCCTCGGGCGTTTCCCTCCGGCCCGGCTGCCCGCCGCGGGCCTGGGACCGTGCCTGACGGCGGGGGCTACGCCACCGTGCGGATGAGCTTCTTGTTGACGAACTCCTCGGTGCCCGGCCGGCCGAGTTCGCGGCCGAAGCCGGAGCGCTTGATGCCGCCGAAGGGGAGTTCCGCGCCCTCGGCACCGACCCCGTTGACGAAGACCATGCCGGCCTCGATGCGGTCGGCGACGCGCTCGGCCTGGGCGGGGTCCGTGGTGAAGAGGTAGGAGCCGAGGCCGTAGGGCGTGTCGTTGGCGATGCGCACGGCGTCGTCCTCGTCGGCCGCCGGGAAGACCATGGCGACCGGGCCGAAGAGCTCCTGGCGGGCCGCCGCGTGGTCGGTGGTGAGACCGGTGAGGACGCCGGCCGGGAAGTACGCGCCGTGACGCTCGCCCTCGGTGTGCAGCGTGGCGCCCTCGGCGACCGCCGCGTCCACCTGGCGGCCCAGGTTCTCGGCCGCCGCCACCGAGGACAGGGGCGCGCCGGTCGCGCCGGCCAGCAGGCGGGCGGTGAACTTCTCCACGAACGCGTCGTAGAGGTCCCGGACGACGACGAACCGCTTGGCCGCGTTGCACGCCTGGCCCGTGTTGTCGAGGCGCGCGGCGACCGCGGAGTCGACGACCGCGTCCAGGTCGTCCGTGGACAGCACGATGAACGGGTCGGAGCCACCCAGTTCCAGCACGACCTTCTTCAGGTGGCGCCCGGCGATCTCCGCGACGGCCGATCCGGCCCGCTCCGAGCCGGTGAGCGAGACGCCCTGCACGCGCGGGTCGGCGATCACGTCGGCGATCTGCTCGTTGGTCGCGTACACGTTGACGTACGCGCCCTCGGGGAAGCCCGCCTTCGTGAACAGCCGCTCCAGCAGCGCCGCGGTGGCCGGGCACTGCGGGGCGTGCTTGAGCACGACGGTGTTGCCGATGGCGAGGTTCGGGGCGGCGAACCGGGCCACCTGGTAGGCAGGGAAGTTCCACGGCATGATGCCCAGCAGCACGCCCAGCGGGCTGCGCCGCACGACGGCGGTGCCGGGGCCGGAGGTGACGTCGAGCGGTTCGTCGGCGAGGAACTCCTCGGCGTGGTCGGCGTAGTAGTGGTAGATGTCGGCGCAGAAGCCGACCTCGCCCTCGGCCTCCGCGAGCGGCTTGCCCATCTCGCGCACGATGCTCGCCGCCAGCTCCTCGCCGTGCTCCTGGTGCAGATCGCCGAGCCTGCGCAGCAGCGCCGCGCGCTCGGCCACGGTGCTCCCGCGGCCCCAGGTGGCGGCCGCGTGGGCGGCGGCGGTCAGCGCCGCCTCGACCTCGGCGTC
>NZ_LIRG01000985.1 GCF_001419695.1 Streptomyces prasinopilosus | reverse complement strand
TCACGGGTGAGGACGGTGCCGGTCGGGGTGTGAGGGGTGTTGATCAGCAGCAGGCGGGTGCGGTCGGTGACGGCGTCGCGCAGTTCGTCTAGGTCGAGGTGGAAGCGGTCCCCGCGGGGGCGTCGGGGGCGAACGCTGTCATAACCGCCATCGTACCTACGGGACCGTAAGTTACGGATCGGTGTGCCGGTATCGCCCTTGCCGGAGTGGTCATCTTCTCATGTGACGTACTCGCCGGTACGCCTCCCGGGGCCGTCCGTGGAAGCCGCCCGCGGGCACCGCCCGTCGGCACCGCGAGGAGTCGCGGACGGAGCGGTAAAGGAACGGTCGGGCGAACGCAACGTGTCCGTAAAGAAACCCAGCGTGCACACCCGCCCTCCCCGGAAACCGTGGCCAGTGTCACTCTGCTCACATGTGAGACCCCCTGGACAGATGGGCACTCGCATCGGAGGATCAAATGAGTGCGGTCGGCACCGGATGAGCGCCGAGGTTCCACCGTGAAGCATCCGGGCCGCAGCCCCCACGGGGCCCTCCAGTCAGCGAACCCTCACTTAGGAGCAATCGTGGCGCGCGACATCGCGGCTCCCAGCGTCCCCACCACCCACCAGGGACTCATCTCCTGGGTCGACGAGATCGCCGAGTTGACCCAGCCGGACCACGTGGTCTGGTGCGACGGTTCCGAGGCCGAGTACCAGCGGCTGAGCGAGGAACTGGTCGACAAGGGCACGTTCCGCAAACTCGACCCGATCAAGCGCCCCAACTCCTACTACGCGGCCTCCGACCCCACCGACGTCGCCCGCGTCGAGGACCGCACCTTCATCTGCTCCGAGAAGGAGGAGGACGCCGGGCCCACCAACCACTGGAAGGACCCCGCCGAGATGCGGGAGATCTTCACCGGTGAGAAGGGCGTCTTCCGCGGCTCCATGAGGGGCCGCACGATGTACGTGGTGCCCTTCTGCATGGGCCCCCTCGGCTCGCCGCTGTCCGCGATCGGCGTCGAGATCACCGACTCCGCGTACGTCGCCGTCTCCATGCGCACCATGACCCGCATGGGGCAGCCGGTGCTGGACGAGCTGGGCTCCGACGGCTTCTTCGTCAAGGCCGTGCACTCGGTCGGCGCCCCCCTGGAGCCCGGCCAGGAGGACGTCCCCTGGCCCTGCAACAGCACCAAGTACATCTCGCACTTCCCTGAGGACCGCGAGATCTGGTCCTACGGCTCCGGCTACGGCGGCAACGCCCTGCTCGGCAAGAAGTGCTACGCCCTGCGCATCGCCTCCGTCATGGCCCGCGACGAGGGCTGGCTCGCCGAGCACATGCTCATCCTCAAGCTGACCCCGCCGCAGGGCGAGTCCAAGTACGTCGCCGCCGCCTTCCCGAGCGCCTGCGGCAAGACCAACCTCGCCATGCTGGAGCCCACGATCTCCGGCTGGACCGTGGAGACGATCGGCGACGACATCGCCTGGATGCGGTTCGGCGAGGACGGCCGCCTCTACGCCATCAACCCCGAGGCCGGCTTCTTCGGCGTCGCGCCCGGCACCGGCGAGCACACCAACGCCAACGCGATGAAGACCCTGTGGGGCAACTCCGTCTTCACCAACGTCGCCCTCACCGACGACGGCGACGTGTGGTGGGAGGGCATGACCGAGGAGGTCCCGGCCCACCTCACCGACTGGAAGGGCAACGACTGGACCCCCGAGTCCGGCACGCCCGCCGCCCACCCCAACGCCCGC
>NZ_LIRG01000984.1 GCF_001419695.1 Streptomyces prasinopilosus | reverse complement strand
CGGTGAGGGTGAGGGCGGCGACACCGCCGAGGGCGATCGCCGCGAGGGACACCGCTCCCGCCGCCGCGGCGGCGAACCGCATTCCGCGCGAGGAGGCCCGGTCCTGCTCGTGCCGGCCGGCCTCGTGGAGGCGGAGGCTCCGGTCCCTCGCGGCCGTGCCCGCCGGGGACGGGACCAGGGGGGCGGGGCGCCGGGCGGGCGTGTAGGCGAACTCGAACCGCTCGCCGCGCCGGCCGCCGGTCCCGAAGACTCCGGGCGTCCCGCCGAGCCGCGCGGACGGGTCGCCCGGCAGCCCTCCGCCGTCCGGGGGCGGGCCGCCGCCGAGGTCGCCGCCCGCCGGCAGGCCCTGGAGGCGGGCCAGGAAGCTCTCGGACGGGGGCGGGGGCGCGGCCTCCGCGAAGACGTTCTTCAGGCGGCGCTGCGCGTCCAGCTCCGCCTTGCACTTCGTGCAGGTGGCGACGTGCGCCAGGACGCGTTCACGCGCGTCGTGACCCAGCTCTCCGTCCACCAGGGCGGACAGCCGGTCTCCCAGGTGCTCCTCCGCGAGGTGTCCCTCGACGGGTTTCGGCCGTGAACCGCTCACGTGCTCGTGCCCCCTCCTCCCAGTGCGGGAACACGCGGCACGAAGGAGCGACGCTCCGTGCGTGCCTGGGGCGAACGGTGGGCGAGGGCCTTGCGCAGCTGGGAACGACCTCGGTGGATCCGGGACCGGACCGTGCCGAGCTTGACCCCGAGGGTCGCGGCGATCTCCTCGTACGACAGTCCCTCGATGTCGCACAGGACGACCGCGGCGCGGAACTCGGGCGCGAGCGTGTCGAGGGCCTGCTGGACGTCCGCGTCGAAGTGGGTGTCGTTGAAGACCTGCTGGGGGGTGGGCTCCTTGCTGGGGAGCCGCTCGGCCGCGTCGTCGCCCAGCGAGTCGAACCTGATGCGCTGCTTGCGGCGCACCATGTCCAGGAAGAGGTTGGTCGTGATGCGGTGCAGCCAGCCCTCGAAGGTGCCCGGCGTGTACGTGGACAGCGAGCGGAAGACGCGGACGAAGACCTCCTGGGTGAGGTCCTCCGCGTCGTGCTGGTTGCCGGTGAGGCGGTAGGCGAGCCGGTAGACCCGGCCGCTGTGCATGCTGACGATCTCCTCCCAGGTGGGCGGAGTCCACGCCTGCCCGTCCGCGTCGGTGGAGAAGCTCGCGGTCTGGGCCGGCTCGGCGGCGTGGCTGTGGTCAGCAGCGGTGTCGTTCACGGATTTCGGCCTACCCGCCGATCCGAGGAAGCGCCTCAGCACTCCTCCCCGATCCACAGGCGCAGCCGCACCTCCCCTGTCGGCTCTGGTGGTGTCCAGCGGAGCCCCTACCATAGCCACCTCGCCCGTTAGCTCCGGATAAGCGGTTTTACGAGAAATTGACGTGGCCTGACACGACTCGCGGGCCTGCGTCAGCACTTGCTCGGTGTTCCCGCCCATACGCCCACCCCCTCCGCGGCACGCGCCGTTCGCTCTTCCCTTTCAACGACCGGTCCCATCAGTGGGTTCCCGGCACCAACGGATAAAGTCACGCCGAGGCAACCACGGGGACAGGAGAGGGTCATTACCGCCAACCGGCAGACGAGCTGGGCGTTCGCGGACGCCTATGTCGCCGAGGACGAGGCGCTGCACTGGGCCCGGGACCGGGCCCAGGAGGCAGGGCTGCGCTCGGTGTCGCCCGGTACGGGGGCGGCCCTGCGGTTGCTCGCGGCCACCGTGGACGCCAAGGCGGTCGCGGAGATCGGCACGGGCTGCGGCGTCTCCGGCATCCACCTGCTGCACGGGATGCGGCCGGACGGCGTGCTGACCACGGTCGACCAGGAGCCGGAGCACCAGCAGTCCGCCCGCCAGTCCTTCCGCACGGCGGGCTTCGCCGCCAACCGGGCCCGTTTCATCCCCGGGCGGGCGCTGGACGTCCTGCCCCGCCTCGCGGACTCCGGCTACGACCTCGTCTTCTGCGACGGGGACCGGCTCGAGTACCAGGACTATCTCGCGGAATCGTTGCGCCTGCTGCGCCCGGGGGGTCTGGTCGCCTTCGAAGGGGTCTTCGCGAACGGCCGGACGGTGGACTCCGGGCCGCAGCCCACCGAGGTGCTGCGGCTGCGGGAACTGGTGCGGGCCCTGCGCGAGAGCCAGGAGCTGGTCTCGTCCCTGCTGCCCGTGGGCGAC
>NZ_LIRG01000983.1 GCF_001419695.1 Streptomyces prasinopilosus | reverse complement strand
CACGCCGCCGGCCGCCGGCGAGGAGCAGCCCCAGCTCGCCGAGACCGGCAGCGACAACGCGCTGCTGGCCTCGGGAGCCGGCGCGGCCCTGCTCGTGGGCGGGGCACTGCTGTACCGCCGGGGACGGGCAGCCGCCCGCGGCTAGCGGTCCCCGGACGCCGAGGTGCCGGACTCCGTCCGTCCGGCACCCGCGACCCCGCCGGCCGCACACGCCCCCGGGCCGGTCCGGGCCACCCCTTCGAGGGTGCCCGGACCGGCCCGGGGGCGCCGTGCCGTACGGAGGCGGGCGAGGACCCGCCGGGGCGAGCGGGGGACGGGGCGGGCCGCCGCGGCCGGTTCGCCGGCAGCGGCCCGGAAGGGTCCCGCGGAACGCCGCCTCAGCCGCGCACCGGCGCCGGCGACCCGGCCCGGCTGCCGTCCGAGGGACCGGGAACCGCCGCCCCGCGCGGCGGAGTCGCCCCGAGCCGCCGGCACACCCCCCGGACCAGCGTCGGCGCCGTGAACGTCGCGCCGTGGACGAAGCGCATGGCCGGACCGAAACCGGAGGCGGTCACCAGACCCGCGAGGAACAGACCGGGATGCGACGACTCGAAGCCGCGCCCGGTCGCCGGGGAACCGTCGGGCAGGACCGCCAGCGCCCCGCGCAGCTCGGCGCAGAGCAGGCCGAGCCGGTCGCGCTGCGCCCGGAACCCCGTGGCCGCGATGACGTGCTCGGTCTCCAGGGCCCCCGCGGCGCCCTCGCGGTTCACCGTGTCCAGCCGCACCCCGCCCGGCACCGCACGGGCCGCGGTGACCTCGTGGCCCGGCAGCACGTCCACCGCCCGCTCCACCCGGTCCCGCACCCACCACGCACCCGCCGGACCCAGGGCCGTCCCCGCGACCCGGGTCCGGGTCCGCTGCGGCAGCCGCCGGAAGAGACCGGGACGCTCCGCGTAGAACCAGTTCCGCCAGCCGGGGCCCAGCCCGCTGTGGGGGGAACGGACCGCCTGCCACCAGGGCCGCTCCCAGGGCGGCGGCACCTCGTTCCACACCAGCCGCTCCGCCCGCGCCAGCACCCGCACCCGCGTGCCCTGCTCGGCGAGCAGCGCCGCGGTCTCCAGGGCCGCCTGGCCGCCGCCGATCACCGTGACGTCCCTGCCGCGGAACTGGCCGAGGCCGCTGTGGTGGCTGCTGTGCGTCACCAGGGAGGGGTGCAGCCCGCGCAGGGCCGGCGGGACCTCGATGAACGGCATCACCCCGACCGCCAGCGCCACCGTCCGAGACCGCAGCACCTCCCCGTCCGCCGTCACCACCGTGAAGCCGCCGGAGTCCGGGGACACCCGGGCCACCACGCGCTCGTCCACGTCCGGCACGGCGTGGCGCGCGAACCACAGGCCGTACGACGCGAACTCCTCCACCGGGATCGGCTGGGCGTGACGCGCCGTCAGCCCCCGTTCCCCGCAGTACGCGGCCAGGGTCCGGCGCCCCTCCGGATCCGAGAGGTTCGACGCCCAGGGCTCCGACTTCAGGAACATGCCCCCGGGCATGTGGTCCCGCCAGGACGCCATGGGCCGGCCGAACACGCGCAGGCGCAGACCGGCGGCCGCGGCGTGGGACGCGATCGACAGACCGTACGGGCCGGCACCGACCACCAGGAGGTCGTACATCATCAACTGCTCGCTTTCTCGTCGTCGGTCGGGGAGGGGGAGGCGGCCCGGGGGACCACGGGAGACGGCGCCGCGGCGCCGCCGCCCAGCCGCTCCCGCAGCCGGCCGGACACGTGACGGGCCCACAGCGGCCACACCGCCCGTCCGGGAGCCCGGTCGTCCGGGGCGTACCAGGCCAGCTCGCGCCCGCCCGGCGCCGCGCGCAGCACGGCGAACGGCGCGTGGTTCTCCACCACGAAGGACCGCCCGGCCACCGGGTCCCCGTACGGCAGCGGACGGCCCGTCAGGTCCAGGTGCAGGGCGCGCACGACGTCCAGGCCGGCCCCGTCCTCGAAGAGCCGGAACTGGGCGCCGGGACGCGGATTGAAGTCGAGCAGGTGGTAGCGGCCCGTCGCGTGGCAGCGGCGGAAGTCGAGGTCGAAGACGCCGCGGTAGCCCAGTTCACCGGTGAGCCGCTCGGCCAGGGCCCGCACCCGCGGATTGGGCACCCAGGTGCCCACCGCGGTCGACCCCGCGCCCCGCGGCCGGGCCAGCCGTTTGACGCCCGGCCCGCCGGCGCGCACGGCACCCGAGTGGTCGGCGTAACCGTGGAAGAACCAGTCCCGGTCCGGGCCCGGCGGCAGGTACGCCTGCAGCAGGAGCCGACTGCCCGCCTCCGCCCCGCGCAGGTACAGCTCCCGGGCCTGCCGCGCGGAACGCAGCAGCACCGTGCTGCGCAGTCCGCGGCCGGCCGGCAGCAGCCAGGGCCGGCTCCACTTCGCCACCACCGGCAGCCCGAGCCGCGTCGCGTCGGCGGCCGCCCGCTCCGGACCGTCGGGAACGAGCGTCTCCGGGTGCGGGACGTCCGCCGCCGCGCACACGGCGGCCAGTTCCGCCTTGTCGGCGACGCGTTCGGGCAGCGTGCCCGGCATCACCGGCAGCAGGTAGGAGGGAGCGAGGACGTCCCGCAGACGCCCCGCCGCGATCGCGCTCGCGTCGTCCATCGGGACCAGCACGGCAGGACGCGCGATCCGGCCGGCGACCCGGCGCAGCACGGCGAGGACGTCGTCCGCGGACGCTCCGGGCGGCGGTGGGGCGTG
>NZ_LIRG01000982.1 GCF_001419695.1 Streptomyces prasinopilosus | reverse complement strand
GGCGGGTCCCGGCGCGGCGGCCCGGGGCGCGGGGGCGCCGTGCCGGGGGCGGTCAGGCGGTCGGGTCGTAGACCCGTTCCTCCTGCGGTACGCCCGCGTCGTCGTAGAGACGCTCCAGGGCCTCCGGCGCGTAGATCTCGTAGTCCGGGACCACGCCGCCGATCAGGCCCAGCATCTTGTTCGTCCACTCCTGGCTGGTGCTCATCGCACGCATCGTCGCCTTGAAGAACGGCGGGAGTTCGGTGAGGGAGCCGAGCGTGGTGGTGAAGTCGTAGACGCCGGCGCTCTCCTCGTCGCGCACCTTGTTGTACTCGGCCAGCGCGTCCTCCATCGGACGCTCCCCCGCCAGTCCCTGGTGGATGCGCTCGGCCAGCAGCTCGCCGTGGAGGAAGGCGTCCGTCATGCCCCACCCGGTGTAGGGGTCCTTGTGGTAGCCGGCGTCCCCCACGAGGGCCCAGCCGGGGCCGTGGGAGCGGCGGTAGTAGTTGTCCGGGAAGCGCATCGGGCGGAAAGCCTCCTCGCGCCGCCCGCTGTCGCGCAGCTGGGCCCCCATCTCCGGGGCCACGTCGTCGAAGACGGCCTGGAAGCCGGCTTCCACGTCCTGGCGGAACTCCTTCAGCTGCCTGCGGGTGCAGATGACGGCCAGCATGTTCAGCCCGTCGTTCGTGGGCCAGGTGCCGAACCAGCGCTCGTTGAGGCCGTTCTTGTGGTGCAGGCCCCAGTCGAGGCCGCTGTAGTACGAGTAGTAGGTGAATCCGGCCGCCGGGCGCACGTTGTACAGCTCCGCTCCCACCTTTTTGGCGACCGTGGAGTGGAAGCCGTCCGCGCCGACGACCACGGTGGCCCTCAGTTCCCGTTCCGGTCCGTCGCCCTCGCGCCCGCGGATGCCCGTCACCTGTCCGCCCGAAGCCAGCACCTCCGTGACGGTGAAGCCCTCGAGCACTTCGGCGCCGGCCCGGCGCGCGGCGTTGACCAGGATCTCGTCGAGCACGGTGCGGCGCGGGCAGTACACGGCGTCGATGCCGTCGACGGGGTCGGCGAACCCGTTGAGTTCGACGCCCCGGTACGCGTAGTGCATCTTGCGGATCGCGGGTGTCCCGGCGGCCACGATCTCGTCGAGCAGACCCCACTCCTGGAGCTTCAGCAGCCCCGCCTGGTGGATGTAGTGCGTCGAGACGGAGTCGCTGGGGAAGGAGGAACGGTCCACCACGAGAACCCGGTGGCCGAGCCGCGCCAGCAGCATGGCGACCGGTGAACCGGCACAGCGGGCACCCACAACAATGACGTCGTACACGCGATCCCCCATGAATCGAGCCCAGGTGCGGCACTTCGCGAAGAGCAGCGCCGATAGCGACGTGAAGGCTACGAGAATCAGCCAATGAAGGTCAATGACTGGTAGAGGGAAGGCAATGTCGCACCATTATGGCGTGCACCCTGAATACTCAATTCCGCAACACGGGGCGGAGCGGGGCGAGTTCGGATGTCCCGGAACGTCCGCTTTTGCGGTGCCGAATCTCTGCCGAACAGTGGCTTACGTCACACTCCTGACCCCTGAAACGTGTGACCACGGTCAGTGAGGAGAAGGCCGTCGGACCGCACACGGAGTAGGTAAAGAGAAAGGAGCCCCTTCGGTGAATGGCCAGCGCCTCCGGGCTCGAATTACTCAGTTGAAGTAAACCGAGAAATTACAGGGATAAGCCTCGGGGGACGGGAGCCGCTCCCGTGAACCGGTACGCCGAAGCCGCGGTCCGGGCGGCCGCGCACCGCGGGCCGCCCGGGCGGACGGGTTCCCGCCGGAGCGGCGCCGAAGCCGCGGACCGCGGCGGCGCGCGGACCGGGCCCGGAGGCGGGGCGGCGGGCACGGCGGGAGGCGTTCCGGGGCCGGCGGCCGGGCAGCGCTCCGGTACGGCCCGCAGCGGGGCCGGGCAGCCGGCCGGGTCCGGTGGACGCGCTCCGGTGGCGGCGGTCCGCGTCGCCAGGGGGGCGGCCCCGGCCTCCCCGTGGGGATGCCGGCCGGTCGCGGCCGCCGCGGCGACCGGTCCGGGCGAGGAGACGCCGGCGGCGGGGGCCGGCGGACGGCCGTGGGCGTGTTCCGGCCACGTGCACTGCGGCGTTCCGGTGAACCCTCCGCTGCGGGTGGGCCGGGTGGAGTCCGTCGCCCCGGCGACACCGAGGCCGATGGCCCACGGCCCGTCCGCGCCCAGCAGGAGGCCGCCCGGCTCCGCGTCCCGGTGGACGACGTCCGCGGCGTGCACGGCCCGGAGCGCCGTCGCCGCGCGCCCCACGAGGTGCGGCGCGGCCGGCACGGGCAGCGGTCCGTGCCCGGTGGGCGCCCCGTTGGGCGGCAGGCCGGGCAGGAAGGTGGTGGCCGGCCACGGCGGGGAGCCGGCCGTGTCGCGGTCGACGACCGGCGCGAGGTGGTGCCCCCGCACGGCGCGTGCGGCGCGCCTCCGCCTCGAAGCGCCGGCGGAACTCCTGCTCCTGGGCGCCTCGCGGCGGATCACCCCGAGGGCGACGGGCTGATCGCCGCGGGTGAGGGAGGGGGCGCCGCCCCCGTGCCGCCCTCGCCGGTCCCGGCGGGCAGCCGGTGCCCGGAGGCGTCCGACGCCCCTCCGCCTCCCCCGGCCCCGCTCACGGCCGCCCGGCCGGATCGTCCCGGG
>NZ_LIRG01000981.1 GCF_001419695.1 Streptomyces prasinopilosus | reverse complement strand
TCGACGCGGCCGTCGCCGCCGACGAGCGGATCGAACCGCGCGACTGGATGCCCGACGCCTACCGCGCCACACTCGTCCGGCAGATCGCGCAGCACGCCCACTCCGAGATCATCGGCATGCAGCCGGAGGCCAACTGGATCACCCGCGCGCCCTCGCTGCGCCGCAAGGCGATCCTGATGGCCAAGGTCCAGGACGAGGCCGGGCACGGCCTGTACCTCTACAGCGCCGCCGAAACCCTCGGCACGGGGCGCGACGAGCTGCTGGACAAACTGCACTCCGGCCGCCAGAAGTACTCCTCGATCTTCAACTACCCCACGCTGACCTGGGCCGACGTCGGCGCGATCGGCTGGCTGGTGGACGGTGCCGCGATCACCAACCAGGTGCCCCTGTGCCGCTGCTCGTACGGTCCGTACGCGCGCGCGATGGTGCGCATCTGCAAGGAGGAGTCCTTCCACCAGCGCCAGGGCTACGAACTGCTGCTGGCCCTGAGCCGCGGCACCCCCGAGCAGCACGCGATGGCCCAGGACGCGGTGGACCGCTGGTGGTGGCCGTCGCTGATGATGTTCGGCCCGCCCGACGACGAGTCCCAGCACTCCGCGCAGTCGATGGCCTGGAAGATCAAGCGGCATTCCAACGACGAGCTGCGCCAGCGCTTCGTCGACATCTGCGTCCCCCAGGCGGAGTCGCTCGGCCTCACCCTCCCCGACCCGGACCTGCGGTGGAACGAGGAGCGGGGACACCACGACTTCGGCCCGATCGACTGGGCGGAGTTCCGGGACGTCCTCAAGGGCAACGGCCCGTGCAACGAGGAGCGGCTGACCCGGCGCAGGCGCGCCCACGAAGAGGGCGCCTGGGTCAGGGTGTCGGCGGCCGCCTACGCGGCCAAGCACACGACCGGCGAGACAGGAGCGATCCCCGCATGACCGACACCGACTGGCCCCTGTGGGAGGTCTTCGTGCGTTCGCGCCGGGGACTGTCCCACACCCACGCCGGCAGCCTGCACGCCCCGGACGCGGAACTGGCCCTGCGCAACGCCCGCGACCTGTACACCCGCCGCGGCGAGGGCGTCTCCATCTGGGTCGTGCCGTCGTCCGCGGTCACCGCTTCCTCGCCCGACGAGAAGGACCCGTTCTTCGAACCGGCCGCCGACAAGCCCTACCGGCACCCGACGTTCTACGAGATCCCCGAGGGGGTGCGGCACCTGTGACGACGACATCCGCTCAGGAGACCGTCCCCACGGCGGCCGCACTCGCCCTCGGCGACGACGCCCTCGTGCTCTCCCACCGCCTGGGCGAATGGGCCGGCCACGCCCCCGTGCTGGAGGAGGAGCTCGCCCTCGCCAACATCGCGCTGGACCTGCTGGGCCAGGCCCGCGTCCTGCTGTCGCTGGCGGGCGACGAGGACGAGCTGGCGTTCCTCCGCGAGGAGCGCGCCTTCCGCAACCTCCAGCTGGTCGAACAGCCGAACGGCGACTTCGCCCACACCATCGCGCGCCAGCTGTACTTCTCCGCCTACCAGTACCTCCTGTACACCGAACTCGCCGCCGGCGACGGCCCGCTGGCCCCGCTGGCCGGCAAGGCCGTCAAGGAGGTCGCCTACCACCGCGACCACGCCGAGCAGTGGACCCTGCGGCTCGGCGACGGCACCGCCACCGGCCACACCCGGATGCAGCGGGCGGTGGACGCGCTGTGGCGGTACACCGGCGAGATGTTCCAGCCGGTCGAGGGCATCGACGTCGACCGGCCGGCCCTGGAGGCGGCCTGGCTGGAGCGGATCACGCGGACGCTGCACAGGGCCACGCTCACCGTGCCCGACGGCCCGCGCACGGGCGCGTGGACGGCCGGCGCCGGACGCCAGGGGCTGCACACCGAACCCTTCGGCCGCATGCTCGCCGAGATGCAGCACCTGCACCGCAGCCACCCGGGGGCGACATGGTGACCCCGGCGGCCACCACCCCGCTGGAGGCGGAACTGCTCGAACTGGCCGGTTCGGTGCCCGACCCCGAACTGCCCGTGCTGACCCTGCGCGAGCTGGGCGTGGTGCGCGCGGTGCGCGCGGTGCGCGCGCACGGCTCGGACACCGTCGAGGTCGAGCTGACCCCCACGTACACGGGGTGCCCGGCCGTCGAGGCGATGTCGGCCGACATAGAGCGGGTCCTGCGCGAGCACGGGGTGCGCGAGGTCACCGTCCGCCGAGTGCTCGCACCCGCCTGGTCGACCGACGACATCACCGACGAGGGACGGCGCAAGCTGCGGGAGTTCGGCATCGCCCCGCCCCGCGTACGGCCGGCGTCCGGCGCGGTCGCGGTGGACCTCGGACCGACCCGCACCCTCGGCCCGCGGGCACACGGAGCGGACGGCCCCGCACCGGAGACCGCGCCGGAGCCCGTGCGGTGCCCGCACTGCGGTTCCGCCGGCACCGAGCTGCTCAGCCGTTTCTCGTCCACCGCGTGCAAGGCGCTGCGCCGCTGCCTGGACTGCCGTGAACCGTTCGACCACTTCAAGGAGTTGTGATGGCGCGCTTCCACCGGCTCCGGGTGGCCGCCGTCGACCGGCTCACCGACGACTCCGTCGCCCTGACCCTCGCCGTCCCGCCGGAGCTGCGCGAGGAGTACCGCCACCTTCCCGGCCAGCACCTGGCCCTGCGGCGCAGGGCCGACGGCGAGGACGTCCGGCGCACCTACTCGATCTGCTCCCCGGCCCCCGAGGGCGCGGGGCCCGGCACACTGCGGGTGGGGGTGCGGCTGGTCGAGGGCGGCGTCTTCTCGACGTACGCCCTGAAGGAGATCGGTGTCGGGGACGAGCTGGAGGTGATGACCCCGGCGGGCCGCTTCACCCTCCCGCCCGCACCCGGCCGGTACGCGGCGGTCGTCGGCGGGAGCGGCATCACCCCGGTGCTCTCCATCGTCTCGACCCTTCTGGAACGCGAGCCCGGGGCCCGGTTCTGCCTGATCCGCAGTGACCGCACGGCCGCCTCGACGATGTTCCTGGAGGAGGTCGCCGACCTGAAGGACCGCTTCCCCGACCGGTTCCAGCTGGTGCCGGTGCTCTCGCGGGAGGAGCAGCAGGCGGGACTGCCGTCCGGACGGCTCGACGAGGAGCGGCTCACCGCCCTGCTGCCGGCCCTGCTGCCCGTGGAGCGGGTGGACGGCTGGTTCCTGTGCGGCCCGTACGGGCTGGTCGAGGGGGCCGCACGGGCCCTGCGCGGTCTCGGCGTGCAGCGTTCCCGCATCCACGAGGAGATCTTCCACGTGGACAGCGGCGCACCGGTCGTGCCCACGGCGCCGGCCCCCGCCCACAGCACCGTCACCGCCCTGCTCGACGGACGCAGCGGCACCTGGCCCGTCCAGGACGGCGAGTCCCTGCTGGAGACGGTGCTGCGCAACCGCTCCGACGCCCCCTACGCCTGCAAGGGCGGGGTGTGCGGAACGTGCCGCGCCTTCCTCGTCTCGGGCCGGGTGCGGATGGACCGCAACTTCGCGCTGGAGCCGGAGGAGACCGACGCGGGCTACGTGCTGGCGTGCCAGTCGCACCCGATGACGGAGAGGGTGGGGCTGGACTTCGACCGGTGACGGCCGCACCACCGCCCTGCCACCGTTCCGGCGGTGCGATCACGCCGTGCGGACCGTTCCCCGCCACCCCCGGCCCCGCTCCGCCCCGGCACCACGCCGGGAGGCGGGGGCCGGGCCGGTCCCCGGCGCCCTGTCCGCGGCATCCGCCACGTGGCCCCCGGACCGGGGACCGCGCGGGCCGTCCGTCCCGATCCGGTCCTACAGGACGTGCCCGGGCCGGCCGTCGTCGGTGACGACGGGGCGTCCCGCGGCCTCCCACACCTGCATGCCGCCGTCCACGTTCACGGCGTCGACGCCCTGCTGGACCAGGTACATCGTGACCTGGGCCGAACGCCCGCCGGAACGGCAGATCACGTGCACCCGGCCGTCCTGCGGAGCCGCCTCGGTCAGCTCGCCGTAGCGGGCGACGAACTCACTGATCGGGATGTGCAGTGCCCCTTCGGCATGACCGGACGCCCACTCGTCGCTTTCGCGGACGTCCAGCAGGAAGTCGCCGTCCTTGAGGTCCGAGACCCCGACCGTGGGCACCCCAGTCGCAAAACTCATGCCCCCGACGCTACCGGAAGCCCCGGCCCGGGGCCCACGCCCGCCGGGCCGGACCTCAGCCCTCAGGGGTCTCCAGGGCCGCCAGCTCCGCCTCGCGCCCGGCCACCTCGGCGCGCAGCTGCTCGGCGATCTCCTCCAGGAGACGGTCCGGGTCGTCCGGGGCCAGCCGGAGCATCGAGCCGATGGCGCCCTCCTCGAGTTCCTTCGCGACCAGCGTGAGCAGTTCCTTGCGCTGGGCGAGCCATTCGAGCCGGGCGTAGAGCTCCTCGACGGCGCTCGGGGCCCGGCCCGCCGGCTCCGGGCCCGCCGCCCATTCCGCGGTGAGTTCCCGCAGCTCGGCCTCGCTGCCGCGGGCGTAGGCGGCGTTGACGCGGGTGATGAACCCCTCGCGGCGACGGCGTTCCGCCTCCTCCTGCGCCAGGTCCGGGTGGGCCTTGCGGGCGAGGTCGCGGTAGAGCTTGCGTGCCTCCTCGCTGGGCCGCACCCGCTCCGGGGGCCGGACGGGCTGGTCGGTGAGCATGGCCGCGGCCTCCGGGAAGAGACCGTCGCCGTCCATCCAGCCGCCCAGCAGTTCCTCCACGCCGGGGATCGGCTGCAGCCCGGCGTGGAGGAACTGCT
>NZ_LIRG01000980.1 GCF_001419695.1 Streptomyces prasinopilosus | reverse complement strand
ACATGACGGAGTGGAGGAAGCGCCACGCGGCCGCCCGCGAGCAGGACGAGAACGGCGACTACCAGAAGGCGCTGGACCTGGTGATCGGCGGCGAGGGGGCGACCGGCGAGTGCTTCGACGGCGTCGACGGGAGCGATCACCAGGTCCAGCGCCTTCTGGTAGTCGCCGTTCTCGTCCTGCTCGCGGGCGGCCGCGTGGCGCTTCCTCCACTCCGTCATGTTGCTCACGGCGGCGGCCACCGGCTTCCGGCCGCCGTCGTCGTCCGCGAGTTCGCCGGCCCGGGCGAGGTGCCCGGCGAGGGCCTCCATGTCGTGCTGGAAGTCGTAGTCGTAGGCGTCGTACGCCTTCTCGCCGACCTTCGTCGTCTCGGCGCCGCGGGCCACCAGGGTCAGGTTCTCGTTGCCGCGTGCCTTCAGGGAGGCGATGCGCGCCTCGTGCAGCACCCCGAGCGAGCGGACGCCGTGCTCGTAGGAGCCGTTCAGTCCCGAGCGGGCGAGGCCGTGGCCGGCGGCCAGCCAGAGCAGCACGACCGCCGCCGCGGCGGTGGCCGCGACCAGACCGGGGTTGAACACCCGATGGGTGCGCAGGTACGTACGGCGCTGGGCCCAGGCGAGCGCGGCGAGGGCGACCGCGCCGAGCGCGATCGCGGCCCACGGGGGAGAGGTCGCGTCCGCGTAGTCGGCGTCGAGGCGCCCGGTCTCCCTCGTGTAGAGGTCCTCCGCCGCGGGGAGCATCTCCTCCTGCATCTTCTCGTTCGCGTACCGCAGGTAGGCACCGCCCACCGGGTAGCCCTGGCGGTTGTAGGTGCGGGCTCGCTCCACCAGGCCCTTGTACTCGGGCAGCAGCCGGTTGAGGTCGGTGATCGTCGCCGCCGACGAGGAGCCCGGCCGGGTGTTGGCCGCGGCGTTGACGAGTTTGGCGGCGGCGGTGCGGATGCCCTGCTCGTACCGGTCCCGGGAGGCGGCGGTCTCCTGACCGCCCGCCAGGAAACCGCTGGAGGCGGCCGTGTTGGCGTCCGCGAGGGAGCGGTAGATGTCGGCGGCGTCCGAGGCGAGCGGCCGGCTGCCGGTGAGGACGTCGTCCGCCGCCGCGGCCCGCCCGGCCGTCTGCCAGGCGGCGACGGTGCCGAAGGCGACGACGAGGGCGGCGAGGACCGCGCCGATGATCCTGAGGCGGCCGGGTTCGGTGGCGGCGGCCTCGCGCAGCCGCAGGGCCCCCTCGGCGAACGCCGTGCGCCGGGGCGCCGCC
>NZ_LIRG01000098.1 GCF_001419695.1 Streptomyces prasinopilosus | reverse complement strand
TGCGCGCGGTCCTGTGGCAGCCGCGCCAGCGCCTGCCACAGGACCGCGCGCAGTTCGGTGCCGCGCATCGCGTCCGTGTCGCCCACCGTCTCCGGCAGTTCCTCGGTCGGGTACTCGTTCAGCTTGCGGCGGCGCCACGCGCTGATGTGCAGGTTGGTCATGGTGCGGCGGAGGTACCCGCCGACCGCGGCCTTGTCACTGATCCGGTCCCACGCCCGGTAGGTCGAGAACAGGGCGCTCTGCAGCAGGTCCTCGGCCTCGAAGCGGTCGCCGGTCAGGTGGTAGGCGGTCGCGTACAGGGAGGCGCGCCGCTCCCGGACGTAGGCGGTGAACTCCGCCTCCGGCAGCGAGCGACGCTCCCCCTGCTCCTCCCCGTACGCGCTTCCCCCGTGCGTTTCCCCCGTACCCCCCGTGGGCGCGTCGATCACCGTCATGAAGCCGGTGTGACGCCCGGTGCCGCGACCGCACCCCCGCTTGGTCGCGGCACCGGTCTTCTCCCCACCCCGGTGCACGTCGTGCAGACGCGTGACAACCGCGCTGTTGCCGGTGCCGTGCAGCGTGTTCATCTCGCGCCCCCCGTCGTGGACTTCCGGTGTGTTCGTCTTGCGGTGCCGCTCGCCGTCCTGGCGATGACGAGAATCCTTCCGGGGCGACTTCATCGCCGTGTCCGCCGACTGTCACAGGCCTGTCACAGGAGCCGCCCGGGACGGGGAGCCTCCGCCGCCCCGCCCTCTCCACGGGTGTCGGCGCACGTAGCCGCTCTTATCAGGTCCCAACGGGCATCTGCCCCCACGGGTCGAACAGGGAGCCCTCCATGGGCCAGAATGAGACCGTGCCTTCCCTGTTGCTGATCGAGGACGACGACGCCATCCGCACGGCCCTGGAGCTCTCCCTGACGCGCCAGGGCCACCGTGTGGCGACCGCTGCCAGTGGTGAGGACGGTCTGAAGCTGCTGCGCGAGCAGCGGCCGGATCTGATCGTGCTGGACGTGATGCTGCCCGGCATCGACGGATTCGAGGTGTGCCGGCGCATCCGGCGCACCGACCAGTTGCCGATCATCCTGCTGACCGCGCGCAACGACGACATCGACGTCGTGGTCGGCCTGGAGTCCGGTGCCGACGACTACGTGGTCAAACCCGTGCAGGGCAGGGTGCTGGACGCCCGGATCCGGGCGGTGCTGCGCCGCGGGGAGCGGGAGTCCAGCGACTCGGCGAGCTTCGGCAGCCTGGTCATCGACCGCTCGGCGATGACCGTGACGAAGAACGGCGAGGACCTGCAGCTGACCCCGACCGAGCTGCGCCTGCTGCTCGAACTGAGCCGTCGCCCCGGCCAGGCGCTGTCCCGGCAGCAGTTGCTGCGGCTGGTGTGGGAGCACGACTACCTGGGCGACTCGCGGCTCGTGGACGCCTGCGTGCAGCGGCTGCGCGCCAAGGTCGAGGACGTGCCGTCGTCCCCGACGCTGATCCGCACGGTCCGGGGTGTGGGCTACCGGCTGGACCCGCCTCAGTGACACAGAAGCAACAGGATTCACGGGAACGGCGCGAGCGCGAGGAGCACCGGGAACACCACGACGGGGCCCGCGGCTGGTCCGCGGCCCGCGGGGGCGTCTGGTCCCGGCTGCGCTTCACCAGCCTGCGGCTGCGGCTCGTCGTCGTCTTCGGCCTGGTCGCGCTCACCGCCGCGGTGTCCGCGTCGGGCATCGCGTACTGGCTCAACCGCGAGGCGGTGCTCACCCGCGCCCAGGACGCGGTCCTGGGCGACTTCGAGCAGGAGATGCAGAACCGGGCGGGTGCGCTGCCCGAGCGGCCGACGCAGGAGGAACTGCAGTACACCGCGGACCAGATGGCCAACAGCAGCCAGCGGTTCTCGGTGCTGCTGATCGCCGAGGACCCGCAGGGCCGCACCGTGTACGGCGGTTCGGGCGGGCTGAGCGGCTTCTCGCTGCAGGACGTGCCGGTCTCGCTGCGCGAGGCCGTGAACGAACGGCAGAAGATCACCTCGACCAACAAGTACGCGTACCACCTGTACTGGCAGCGGATCGTCGACGGCGACACCCCCTACCTGGTGGCGGGCACCCGGACGATCGGCGGCGGGCCGACCGGCTACCTGCTCAAGTCGCTGGAGCCCGAGGCCAAGGACCTCAACTCGCTCGCCTGGTCGCTGGGGATCGCCACCGGGCTCGCGCTGATCGGCTCCGCGCTGCTGGCGCAGGCCCTGGCGACGACCGTGCTGAAGCCGGTGCAGCGGCTCGGGACGGCCGCCCGGCGGCTCGGCGAGGGCAAGCTGGACACCCGGCTGCAGGTGTCGGGGACCGACGAACTGGCCGACCTGTCACGGACGTTCAACAAGGCGGCCGAGGCCCTGGAGAAACGGGTGGCCGACATGGCCGCCCGGGACGAGGCGTCCCGCCGGTTCGTCGCGGACATGAGCCACGAACTGCGCACCCCGCTGACCGCGATCACGGCCGTGACGGAAGTCCTCGAGGAGGAGCTGGAGTTCGAGGGCGGCGGGATCGACCCGATGATCGAGCCCGCCGTGCGGCTCGTGGTCAGTGAGACGCGGCGGCTCAACGACCTGGTCGAGAACCTGATGGAGGTCACCCGCTTCGACGCGGGCACCGCCCGCCTCGTCCTCGACGACGTCGACATCGCCGACCAGATCACCGCCTGCATCGACGCCCGCGCCTGGCTGGACGCGGTCGAACTGGACGCGGAGCGCGGCATCCACGCCCGGATCGACCCCCGCCGGCTGGACGTGATCCTCGCCAACCTCATCGGCAACGCGCTCAAGCACGGCGGCTCCCCGGTGCGGGTGTCGGTGCGGGAGGAGAACGCGGCCGAGGACGTGCACGGGAGCGGGAGCGACCGCGCGGGCGGCGCCGGGGCGGTGACGGACGACGCCGCGGGCGGCGGGACGGAACCCGGAACCGGCGCCGAGGACGGAGGCGGAGGCACGGTGATCATCGAGGTGCGGGACCAGGGACCGGGCATCCCCGAGGACGTCCTGCCGCACGTCTTCGACCGCTTCTACAAGGCCAGTGCCTCCCGGCCGCGTTCCGAGGGCAGTGGGCTCGGCCTGTCCATCGCGCTGGAGAACGCCCACGCCCACGGCGGCGAGATCACCGCGGCCAACGTTCCCGGGGGCGGCGCGGTGTTCACGCTGCGGCTGCCGCGCGACGTCTCCGCGCTGACGGAGGAGGACGCCGAGGGGGACGCGCGGGAGCGCGGGGGCCGCCCCCGGCGGGAGAACGCCGGGGGTGACGCGCGATGAACCGACGGCCGACGAACGGACGACCGGTGCGCGCGGGCCGCCTCCCCGGACTGCTCGGCGTCACCGTGCTCGGTGTGCTGCTCGCGGGGTGCGGGATACGGGCCACCGAGATACCGACCGACTTCGGTCCGGCGCCCTCCCGGGTGCGCTGCTCGCAGACCGAGGCGGACGCCGCCCCGGCGCCCGCGCAGGGCCTGCCGGCCCAGGTGTTCCTGCGCTGCGGCTCGTCCCTGGTGGCCGTCGACCGGACGGTACGGATGCCGGAGGGGACGGCGGACTCCGGTCAGCGGCGCGTCCGGGTCGCGCAGGGGCTGCTGGACCAGCTCTCGGCGCCGCCGGCGGCCGCCGAGAAGGAGGCCGGGTACACCACGAACGTGCGGGGCGGGATGACCGTGAGCGGTCCGCGGCCCGGCGACCCCCAGGACACGCTGCGGCTGAGCGTCCCGCCGGAGAACCTGACGTCCTACGCGCTCGCGCAGATCGTCTGCACGTTCTCCGACTCGGCGGCGGCCGAGGGCGACGGTTCGGTGATCCTGGGCGGCCGGGACGACGAGCGGGCCCGCCGCTACCGGTGCACGGACGAGGTCCGGGCCCGGCCGGGCAGCACGGAGCCCCCGTCCACGGTGGTCACCGGCGGGTGAGGCCCCGGGGGGACGACACCTCCGGGGGGCATCGCCCGCTCCGGGCGCGGAACGGGCGGTGTGCGCCCGCGCCGCACCCGTTCCGCGCCCCGCCTGCCCGTACCCGTTCCGCGCCCGGTCCGCGGGCGGAACTGTGGCGCACGACTCATCCGGCCACCGGGGTCCCGCGCGGAACCGATCCCGCCGGGGGCCGCGTCTAGGGGTTCGTGCAGCGTCAAGGCCCCGTCGGCGGCACCGCCGCGTTCCGTGTCCGTGTGACAGGAGGTCTCCTCCTGGCCGCGTATCTCGTGTTCGTCGCCTGGTGCACGCTGCGCCCTCTGCACGTCCCCTGGGTGGTGCCCTCCAACCTGCACCCCTTCCACGGCATCCGGGCGGACTTCGCGCTGGGCTGGGCGACGGGGGTCCGCCGGGTCGCCGAGGGACTGGCGCTGTTCGCGCCGCTCGGCGTGCTGCTGCCGATGACGGGGGGCAGGCTGGCCGTCTCGCCGGTGGGTTCGCTGATCCGCACCATGACCGCGGCGGCGCTGCTGTCGCTGGGCATCGAGATGCTGCAGACGGGGGTGCCGGGCCGAGTCGTGGACGTCGACGCGCTGATGCTGAACACCCTGGGGGCGGCCCTCGCGCATGCCGCCCTGGTGCCGGCTGGTCGCGCCTGGCTGCGCCGGCGGGCCCTGCAGCGCGTGGGGACGGAGATCCCCCGGGAGGAGCCGGCTCAGGGTCGGACCCCGACGATCGCCAGGGTCGGGATCGCCCCCTGGAGTGACGCTTTGCCCCCTTCGTCTCCGTAACGTGGAGTGCACAGGAGCAGCCGCACGGAAACCGGCCGGAACGGCTCCGGACCCGGGCCCGCAGGAGGGCCCCGTACCGGTCCCGGAGTCGTTCCCGGACCCCCGGCACCCGTGGGCCGCTCACCGGCACGACCGCGAAGGAGTTCACGATGTCCCGCCTCACCCGCCCCACCGACAACCGCGTGATCGGCGGCGTGTGCGCCGCGCTGGCCCGCCGCTACGGCACCTCCGCGACCACGGTGCGGGTCGTCTTCCTGGCCTCGTGCCTGCTGCCCGGTCCGCAGTTCCTGCTCTACCTGGCGCTGTGGATCCTGTTCCCCTCGGAGCACAAGGTCCGGACGAGCGCCTGGTGAGGCCCGCGTCCTCCCCGTGCACACGCCTGTGGGGCGCCCCCGGGCCGGGGGCGCCCCACAGGTCGCGGGTCCGCCGGGCTCCAGGCCCGGGCGGGACCCTCCCGGGACGTCAGCCGATGGGGAAGCCGTTGACGGAGCCCTGCAGCGGCATGCCTCCGAGCATGCCGGCGACCGGCTGCGCCGGACCGTCGGCGAGCTGCTGCCCGGTCTCCACCGCCTGCCCCGCTTCCGGGAGCGCGCCGGAGAGCTGCTCCGCCGGAAGGCTCTGGGTGGCGGTGTCCAGCGCCGGGAGGGCGTCCGGGACGGCCGGGGCGGCGGTGGCGGCACCCGCGCCGGCGGCGGCGAAGGCGGCACCGAGCGCGGCGACGCCGAGGGTCTTGGCGGCAGAATGCTTCATGAAGATGTTCCCTCGAGAATGGGGTACGGGGATGTGAGCGGTTCGGCGACCGTAATCAGACGGAGCCGCCGACCGCAAACACCGGAATGCGGGGGAAGGGCGGACGAAGCCCGCTTTCCCGAATCCCCGGAGTTCTCCCGCTCACCCCTCCGGGTCGACGGAACCGCTGGTGGGGGCGGTCTGCCGGAACAGCCATTCGGATTTCAGCTCGGCATAACCGGGCTTGACGACGTCATTGATCATGGCGAGCCGTTCATCGAAAGGAATGAACGCCGATTTCATCGCATTGACGGTGAACCACTGCAGGTCGTCGAGTGTGTAGCCGAATGCCTCGACCAGGTGCTCGAACTCCTGGCTCATGCTCGTGTGCGAC
Organism: Streptomyces prasinopilosus; assembly: GCF_001419695.1. GTDB lineage: Bacteria > Actinomycetota > Actinomycetes > Streptomycetales > Streptomycetaceae > Streptomyces > Streptomyces prasinopilosus. Next base: position 860 of record NZ_LIRG01000098.1, on the reverse strand, counting down.
ATGAGCCGGTTGTCGGTGTTCACCGTGGCCCGGAAGTGCAGCCGGCGCAGCAGCCCGATGGGGTGCTCGGCGTAGGAGGACGCCGCCCCGGTCTGGAGGTTGGAGCTGGGGCACAGCTCCAGCGGGACGCGCTTGTCCCGGACGTAGGAGGCGAGCCGGCCGAGTTCGACGGTGCCGTCGTCGTGCACCTGGATGTCGTCGATGATGCGCACCCCGTGCCCGAGCCGGTCGGCACCGCACCACTGGAGGGCCTGCCAGATGGACGGCAGCCCGAAGGCCTCACCGGCGTGGATCGTGAAATGATTATTTTCGCGCTTCAGGTACTCGAAGGCGTCGAGGTGACGGGTGGGAGGGTAACCGGCCTCGGCGCCCGCGATGTCGAAGCCGACGACGCCCAGGTCCCGGTACCGGTTGGCGAGTTCGGCGATCTCCAGGGCGCGGGCCGCGTGCCGCATGGCGGTGAGCAGCGCGCCGACGCGGATGCGGTGGCCGTCCTCCCTGGCCCGCCGCTCCCCCTGCCGGAAGCCCTCGTCGACCGCCTCGACGACCTCTTCGAGGGTCAGCCCGCCCTCCAGGTGCTGCTCGGGCGCGTAGCGCACCTCGGCGTAGACGACACCGTCCGCGGCCAGGTCCTCGGCGCACTCGGCGGCGACCCGCACCAGGGCGTCCCGGGTCTGCATGACGCCGACGGTGTGCGAGAACGTCTCCAGGTAGCGCTCCAGGGAACCGGAGTCGGCGGCCTCCCGGAACCAGAGGCCGAGCTTGTCCGGTTCGGTCTCGGGGAGCGAGGAGTACCCGGCCTCCCGGGCCAGGTCGACGACGGTGCCGGGACGCAGGCCGCCGTCGAGGTGGTCGTGCAG
>NZ_LIRG01000979.1 GCF_001419695.1 Streptomyces prasinopilosus | reverse complement strand
CGGCCGGCCGGGGCGGGCCGCCCGCGGTTCCTCAGAGGCCGACTCCCACCGTCACCGGCTCGTTGACCAGGGTGATGCCGAAGGTCGCGCGCACGCCGGCCACCACCTCGCGGGCGAGTGCCAGCAGGTCCTCGGTGGTCGCCTCGCCGCGGTTGGTGAGGGCGAGGGTGTGTTTGGTGGAGATGCGGGCCGGGCCTTCGCCGTACCCCTTGGTGAAGCCGGCCTTGTCGATCAGCCAGGCGGCGGAGGTCTTGGCGCGGCCCTCGCCGGCGGGGTACGCGGGGGGCTCGGCGTCGGGGCCGAGGTGCTGCTTCACCCGGGTCCGGAAGGCCGTGAACTCCTCATCGGTGAGGATCGGGTTGGTGAAGAAGGAGCCGGCCGACCAGGTGTCGTGGTCCTCGGGGTCCAGGACCATGCCCTTTCCCGCGCGCAGCTTCAGAACCGTCTCGCGGGCCGTGGACAGGGGGACCCGGTCGCCCGGCGCGACGCCGAGGGCGCGGGCCGTCTCCGCGTACCGGAGGGGGGCGGAGAGGCCGTCGGCGTCCTCCAGGGCGAAGCGGACGCGCAGGACGACGTAGCGGTCGGGGTCGGCCTTGAAGCGGCTGTGCCGGTAGGAGAAGGCGCACTCCTCGTTGGTGAGGGTGACCGTCTCGCGGGCCCGGCGGTCGTAGGCGACGACCTCGGTGAGGGTGGAGGAGACCTCCTGGCCGTACGCGCCGACGTTCTGGATGGGGGTCGCGCCCGCCGAGCCGGGGATGCCGGCCAGGCACTCGAGGCCGGCCAGTCCCGCTTCCACGGTGCGGGCGACGGCGTCGGTCCACACCTCTCCGGCCGCCAGTTCCAGGTGCGTGCCGTCCAGGGCGAGGCCCCGGGTGGCGATGAGGAGGGCGGTGCCGTCGAAGCCCTTGTCGCCGATGACCAGGTTCGAGCCGCCGCCGATGACCAGCAGGGGCGTGCCGCTGTCGTCGGCCTCGCGGACGACGGCGATCACCTCCTCGTCGGTCGTCGCGGTGACCAGCCGGGTCGCGGGGCCGCCCAGGCGGAACGTGGTCAGCGGGGCGAGGGGGGCGTCGTGGAGTTCCTGCACGGGCTCAAGACTAAGGCCCCCGCCGGGCGGGG
>NZ_LIRG01000978.1 GCF_001419695.1 Streptomyces prasinopilosus | reverse complement strand
CGCCGGTGCCGCCCGCGGCCTGGGACTACGAGGTGGCGGGGGTCCCGGTGCTGGAGCGGTGGTGCGCGGCCCGCACGGAGGAGGCCGAGCCGGGGACGCTGGAGGCGATCCGGCCGGCCGGCTGGCCGCAGACCTGGACGTCGGAGCTCCTGGAGCTGATCACGGTCCTCACCCTGCTCGCCGGACTGCGCCCGCGTCAGGCCGTGTCGGCGGACCGTGCGACGGCCGATCCGATCACGCCGGCGGAGTTGCGCCGGGCGGGCGTCCTCCCCGCACCGCGGTCGGCGTACGGGCCCGCCTCGGTGCTGGACGCGCACGAGGAGGGGCCGGAGGGCCAGCTCGCGCTGATCTGACGCGGCGCGCCCCGGCTCCGGGCCGGGGCGGCGGGCACGGCGGCACCCGGGAACGGCGAGGTCGGAGCAGGACGGCGGGAGTCCGCACGCCCCGGAAGCGCTGCCGGGTGGAGCGTGGCGCCGGAAGGGACGTGACCGGGAACGGAGCACCAGGGGTGCCGGAGGAGGGCGACGGGCCCGTGCCGGAGCGCACCGAGGGTGCGGTACCGCGCGCCACGGGGAGGGACGGGCGGTACGTGCGCGGTGCGCCGCGCCGGGACGGTGGGGCCGTCCGGGCGGCAGGCCCTAGCGGTCGCCGAGGAGCGAGCGGCGCAGTCTGCGCAGCGGGGCGAAGAGCGAGACGCGGCTCGTCCGCGCCCGTGAGCCCCTGGCTCCGCGGTCGTGCCGGTCACGTGCCGTCAGTTCGCGCATCAGCGAGGTCGCCTCGGCCGCCTCGCGCTGCGGGACGGCGGGTCCCGCCAGCACCGAGAGGTGGCGGTCCAGGCGTGTACTGGTCGCGCTGCTCCCGCAGGTGATCGCAGGGACCCTGGCCCTGCTGCGCATCGTTATCTGTTCCATGTCACTCCCCACCCGTACGAGTCCGCCCGGCCCGGGCAGGTTAACCCTATCGCCCCGTCCGGGCACCCGCGTATCTCGGTCGCGGGATTCACCTACCCCGTAAGGGGGTTGACGAACACTCGATGATTACTCTCCGAATCCGGCCCCTTTCAGGGCGAGTTGGACGACCGGCCGGGTTGTGGGCCGCGGCGATCCCCCGTCCGGCTCGACGGTCACGGCGAGTGACGTCGCGGAGGGGTCGAGGCCGGAGGCGACGAGGGGCGCGTCGCCCTCGAAGAGCCCGAGGGAGCGCGGTGGCGTGCCGGGACGCATGAGCCAGAGCTGACGCACACGTCCGTTCGGCGGGTTGCCGTATCCGCCGAGGGTGACGACGGCGCTCCGCCCCGACGCGGAAGTGATCACTCCGATCGTGCCGCCCCGCGCGTCGCGGCCGCTGCTCGCACGGGCGTCCGGGGCGGCGAGAACGTGGGCGATCTCACGTGCGCGGTCCCGTTCGGCGGCCAGTCGGTCCTGGGCCCGGTCCGTCTGGACGGCGAGCAGGGCGGCGACGACGAGGGCGGCGGCGGTGGTGGCCGTCGCGAAGGGCGCGAACAGCGGTGTCCGGCGCCGCCCGCCGGCCCGCGGCACGGGTCCGGTCCCCCGTACGTGGGACGGGAGCCGCGGTGCGCGCGCCCGCCTCCGTCCCCGAGGCCCGGGGGCGGGGTCCTGCGGGGTGGTCCGTACGGCGGCCATGACCCGGTCGCGCAGGGCGGGAGGCGCGGGGGCGGCCGTGGACCAGGCGAGGCGGACGGCGTCCTCGGCGAGGAGGCGCACCTCTGCGGTGCAGCGGCGGCAGCCCGTCAGGTGCCTCTCGAAGCGGACGCGTTCGGTGGGTTCGAGCGCGTCGAGCGCGTAGGGGGCTGCCAGCGAGTGGCGGTCCGCGCGGCCTCCGCGGCCCGTCAGCCGGTCCGGGAAGTTCATGCGGCGCCTCCCAGGCAGTGGCGCAGCCGGGTCAGCCCGTCGCGCATGCGCGTCTTGACCGTGCCGAGCGGCAGGGAGAGCCGTTCGGCCACTTCGCGGTAGGTGTAGCCGTCGTAGTAGGCGAGGGTGACCGACTGCCGCTGCAGCGCCGTGAGCCGGTCCAGGCAGCGGCGCACCCACTCGCGTTCGAGGCCGGCCTCGACCTC
>NZ_LIRG01000977.1 GCF_001419695.1 Streptomyces prasinopilosus | reverse complement strand
GGCGACGGCCGACGGCCGGGTGACGGAGCTGCCGCCGTCTCCGCGGTCGCCCCGGTGGTCGTCCCCAGGTTCGCCGCGAAACGGTTCAGCAGGCGGGCCACCGCCGAGGCCACCGCGTCCGGCGGCAGCTCCGTCACCCGGCCGTCGGCCGTCGCCGTGCCGTGCACGGCGAGCGTGGCCCCGCCCTCCGCGTCCCGCGGGCTCAGCCGCAGCGCCAGTTCCACGGTGCCGGTGCCGCGGGTCTCGGCGGCGTCGCCCTCGACGGCGTAGGAACCGTCGTCCCGCCGGGTCACCCGGACGGCGCCCCGGTAGGTGATGGAGTGGCCGCCGATGCGGACCTTCAGCCGTCCGGCGACCGGATCGGCTCCGGCGTCGTGCTGGAGCCCCGGCACCGCGCGGGCGACCCGCGCGGGATCGTCCAGCGCCTCCCTGAGCCGCTCCACCGGAACCGGAACGAACACCTCGTGCTCCATGACTGCGGAGCCTACCCACGGGAACGCCGGACCGTACCCCCGTCGGCACGAAAGGCGCAGCGGACACGCCCCGGACACGCCTCCGGGGCCGCCCCGGGCCGGCGTTGCGGGCCCGGGGCGACAGCGGCTCGGCGGCGGCCGGGGAACACCGGCGGTCGCGGCTCACCGGTGGTCGCGGCCCACCGACGACAGCGGCCCACCGGCGGTCACGGCTCACCGCGCGTACCGGGGATGGATCAGCGTCGACGGCGGGAGGCCGGGAACGCGCGTGCGCTCGACGGCCCGCGCGCCGGCGGCGAGGGAGTCGTCGGTGAGGGTGCGCGGGCGGGGGCCGGACGGGTCGAGGCGCAGGTCGGGGTCGGTGCGGGCGGCGAGGACGAAGCCCCGCTCGCGCGGGGCGCGGGCGGTGTCCTCCGGGGTGCGGGCGGCTCCGGTGGCGGGACCGGCCGGCCGGCCGCCCGTGCCGTACGGGGCCGTGCGGAAACCGGCCGAGCGGAGGGTCGACTCCACCGTCCAGTACGCCTCGGGCCGGGACGTCACCGGTCCCGCGTGCACCACGAGCCGCCCGTCGGGGGCCAGCGCGCGCCGGGCCAGGCCGTAGAACTCCCGCGAGTACAGCTTGGTGCTCGCGGTGATCTCCGGGTGCGGCAGGTCGGACACCACCACGTCGTACGCGGCCGGGGGCGCCCCGCGCAGCCAGTCGAAGGCGTCCTCGGTGGTGACGCGCACGCGCGGGTCGTCGAGGGCGCGGCCGTTCAGCGCGGACAGGGCGGGATCGCGGCGGGCCAGGCGCACCACGCCCGCGTCGAGTTCGACGACGTCGACGCGCCGCACGCCGGGGTGGCGCAGCACTTCGCGGGCGGTCAGCCCATCGCCGCCGCCGAGGACGAGCACGCGTGCGTGCGGGCCGGTCATGGCGGGGTGCACCAGCGCCTCGTGGTGGCGGAGTTCGTCCCGGCCGCCGGCCCGGAGCCGGCCGTCGAGGAACAGGCCGAGGGAGCGGCCGTCCCGGTCGCCGGTGAGCACCACCTCCTGGACGTCGGTCCGCAGGGCCACCCGGACGTCCGGGCCGTACATGGCGCGGCGGGCGGCCTGTTCGAAGTCGTCGACCAGGACGGTGGCCGAGGCGAGGACGGTCAGCACGCAGAGGTTGGCCGCGATCAGCAGCCGCCGGGCGCGGCGGGTGAGGTCCTGCCGGAACAGGCCGAGCACCAGCGCGCCGCCGACCACCGTGTTGACCGCGCCGGTGATCAGCGTCCCCGTCAGCTGGCCGAGGAACGGCAGGAGGAGGAACGGGAAGGCGAGCCCGCCGACGAGGGCGCCGACGTAGTCCGCCGCGAACAGGTCGGCCACCGCGCCGCCCGCGTCCTGGCGGCGGATCCGCTGGATCAGCTCCATCAGGAGCGGTACCTCGGCCCCGATCAGCAGGCCGACGGCGAGCGAGAAGACGACCAGCAGGACGGGCGGCCCGTGCGCCCACGGGCCGCCCCAGTCCCCGGTCCAGGCGAAGACGGCGTACAGGGCCATCGCGCTGCAGCCGCCGACGAGGGCGAGGGCCGCCTCGACGGCGCCGAAGCCGGCCGCCGCGTGCCGCCGCAGCCGCTTGGCGGCCAGCGAACCGACGCCCATGGCGAAGACCATGACGGACAGCACGACCGACGCCTGGGTGACCGAATCGCCCATCAGGTACGCCGCGAGCGCGACGAGTTCGAGTTCGTACACCAGCCCGCAGGCCGCGCACACGAACACGCCCGCGAGGACCAGGAACCGTCCGGTGGCCTGCCGCACGGGCAGGCGCAGCGCACCGCACGAACCGTCGCCGCCGCCGGCTTCACCGCCGGCGCCGCCACTGCCGCTGGCGCGCGGCCTGTGCCGGGGGTGCGCGGAGCGGGGCGGAGCGGGGGCCTGCGGTTCGATCACGTTGCGACGTTACGTTACTGCTCCGCTGCGGATCGTCACCCACACGTGTGATTTTTGTTTATCGTTGCCCCCCTTCGGCGAAACCGCGGTACCTCGCACGGGCCGCCGGTGCGGGGCCGCTCACACGTATTCCCTCACCCGTACGCCCACCCGTGTGCGGGTCGCCACGATCCGGCCCTCCTGGGGGTAGGCGTGCCAGGTCCGCCAGTGGACCTGGCTCCCCTGGCGCTGGGCGAGCATCGCGGTGAACGCGTGCGGGCTCCCGGGGAACACCCCGGCGAGCCCCTGCGGATGGTCGGAGACCAGGGCGAGCAGTTCCTGGGCGCGGCCCGCGAAGGAGCCCGGGGAGAGCGTCTCCACGCGGGCGGCGAACTCGTACTCCCAGTCGCCCACCCGGGTGGCGACGCCCATCGGGAGGGGTGTCCTGCGGCCCCGGATGCACGCCACGGTCTCCGAACAGACGCCCTCTTCCTCCTCCAGCAGCACCTGGTGGGACGCGCCGAGGAGCCTCAGCTGGACCGTGGCCCCCGTCAGTTCGAGGTCGAGCGTGGCCAGCGCGGGCAGCGGCTCGCGCCCCAGGGCCCAGGCGAGGTCGGCCGCACGGGTGTCGGTGTAGGCGGTGGTCAGGGTCGTGAGCATGGAACGGCTCCGCAAACGCACAGGGAGGAGGGGCGGGGAGGAGATGCGGGCGTCCGTCACGCCCCGGTCGCCCCGGAGGTTCGGCCCGCCAGCCCGCCGGCCGGCCGGACGAGGTCCGCGGGAGGTCCGAGGGCTGTGCTGGTGAAGAAGAGCGAACCATGAACTATGGTGCCACCACAGCGTTTTTACCCAACTTCGTGCGTTTTCCATCCCCTCGGGGGCCCTTCGGTTCACCTGTTCAAGGAGCGAACCCGGCGGACGCCTGGCGCGCACCTGGCGCGAGTCCGGTGCTCACCCGGCGCACGCGCGGCGCGCACCCGCCCCCGGCC
>NZ_LIRG01000976.1 GCF_001419695.1 Streptomyces prasinopilosus | reverse complement strand
CGAAGACCAGCACGCCGACCGGCCAGTACCAGTGCGTCAGCTCATGCGGGTGCTTGATCTTCTCGTAGCCCTCGTAGATGGCGAACAGGCCGCCGACGGAGAACAGCACGATGGAGACGAGGAAGGCGTAGATGTAGCGCTCGCGGCCGTAGCCGAAGGGGTGCTGCGGGGTGGCCTGCCGCTGGGCCCGCTTGCCGCCGAGCAGGAGCAGGGCCTGGTTGCCGGAGTCGGCGACGGAGTGCACGGACTCGGCGAGCATCGACGAGGAGTTGCTGAAGAGGAACGCCACGAACTTCGCTACCGCGATCGCCGCGTTGGCGAGGAGTGCCGCAACGATCGCCTTGGTTCCGCCTGACGCGCTCATGTGTCCGCGTTGTCCCTTCGTACCCGTGCACGGGCCCGGGCGGACGTCTTCGTACGCCGCCCGGGCGTGGTCCGTGCTGTAACGGGGGGACATTGTTGCAGCCCCGCGGGGCGACGGGGGGTCAGATCACCGTCGTCCGGCGGTCAGACGACGACCGTGGCCCTGAAAAGGGTTCCCGTACCGGACACTTCGGCCCTTTCGCCGGCAGGGACGAACACGGAGGTGCCCGGGGTCAGCTCGTGCTCGCCCGCGCGTACGGAGCCGGCCGTGCAGAGCAGGATCTGGGGCGTGGCCCGGGTGAGGTCGTGGGTGGCGCCGCCGGCGGGCAGGACGTAGCGGGAGAGCCGGAACTCGTCGGTGGGGGTCTCGTAGAGCTCCTCGCCGTCCGGTGCGGCCTCCGGGCGCAGCACGCCGGGGTCGCGGGGCTCGAAGCGGACGATGCGCAGGAGTTCGGGGACGTCGACGTGCTTGGGGGTCAGTCCGCAGCGCAGGACGTTGTCGGAGTTGGCCATGATCTCGACGGCGAGGCCGTTCAGGTAGGCGTGCGGGACGCCGGCACCGAGGTAGAGGGCCTCGCCGGGCTGGAGCCGGACGTGGTTGAGGAGCATGGCGGCGATGACGCCGGGGTCGCCCGGGTAGTGGTGGGCGATGGCGGCGTACGGGGCGTGGTCGCCGCCGAGGCGGTCGCAGGCGGCGGCCGCCTCGGTGACGGTGCGGGCCATCTCGTCCCGGTCGGCGGTGAGGAGGGCGGTGAGGACCTCGCGCAGGGCCGCCTCCTCGGGCCGGGCGTGCAGCAGGTCGACGTACGGCTTGAGGGAGTCCACGCCGAGGGCGTCGAGCAGTGCGGCGGCGCGCAGCGGCTCGCGGAAGCCGCAGAGGCCGTCGAATTCGGTGAGGGCGCAGACCAGTTCGGGCTTGTGGTTGGCGTCCTTGTAGGTGCGGTGCGCGGCGTCGGCGGGGACGCCGCGCCGTTCCTCGTCCGCGTAGCCGGCCTTCGCCTGGTCCAGGTCGGGGTGGACCTGGAGGGACAGCGGCGCGCCGGCGGCGAGGAGCTTGAGGAGGAAGGGCAGGCGCGGGCCGAACTTCGCGACCGAGGCCGCGCCGAGTTCCCGCTCCGGGTCGGCGGCGATGACCTCGGCGAGGGTGCCCCGGCCGGTGCGCGAGGGTGCGCCGGGGTGGGCGCCCATCCACATCTCCGCCTGCGGCTCACCGGTCGGCTCGACGCCGAGCAGCCGGGCGATGGCGGTGGTGGAACCCCAGGCGTAGGGGCGGATGGTGTTGTCGAGGCGATCCATGGAGCTCTCTCTGGGTCGTTCGGCAGGTTCTCGGCGGAGCGCGGGACGGAGGGGCGGCACGGCGGGGCGGTCCACCCGGTCGTACGGGTGGACGCGGCACGGCGGGCCCTGCGCCGAGGTCCTGCTCAGGGTGTTCCGGGGGAAACCGTCCTTCGCATGATCAGGCTCTCGAGGTGAGCGCCAGGTAAACGGCGGCGAAATCCGTGACGGCGATCAGCTCGGCGAGGGTCTCCAGTTCCCCGCCCTCCTCGGGTTCGAGTTCGCTGATCGGCGTGTCGTGGCCGAGGGCCAGCTCGCGGGCGGCCGGGGCGGCGGTGAGGCCGCCGATCGGGCGGTCGCGGAGCAGCACCACGCGCGCGTGCAGGGCGGGGGGTTCCTCCACGCGGTCGCGGAAGAAGTCGTCCGGGTCGGCGCGGGCGGCAAGCGGGCCGGCCAGCAGGGCGCTGTGCGCGCTGAGCGCCTCGGGCAGTTCGGCGACGACGGCGGGGGTGCCGGACAGTTCCGCGAGCGCGGCGGCGAAACGGCGGCCCGCCGGACCGGCCGAGGTGCCCTCGGTCCACACGACGGGCAGCGCGTCGGCGAGTTCGGCGGCCAGGGTCTTGGCGGGGTTGCTGTAGGTGGCGAGGGCCGGTCCGCAGCGTTCGGCGATGCGGTCGAGGCGGTCGGCGACCTTCTCCAGGGCGTCCGGCGGGGCGGTGAGCAGGCCGGCCCGGTCCAGGAGCGCGAGCAGGGGGGTGAGCAGCGCCCACAGGACTCCGGGGGCGGAGGCGGCGGGGGGTTCGTCCCGTTCGTAGGACGCGGTCGCCAGGGGGACGAACAGGCCGTGGGAGCCGTCGACCGTCTCGGCGAGCGGGGTCCGGGCGGGGGCCACGGCGACGACGGTGCAGCCGCGGCGGTAGGCCTGTTCGGTGAGCAGGGACAGGCCCGGTTCGGTGCCGTCCGGGGTGGCGATCAGGAGCAGGTCCACGGAACCGGCCCAGCCGGGCAGTTCCCAGCGCAGCGCGCCCGCGGCGGGGGCCACGCCGGTGGGCGCGAGCCGGGTGACGGGGCTGCCCGCGCCGGCGAGCGTGCCGAGGAGGTCGGCGGTCTGGGTGGCGGCCGCGCCGGGGCCCGCGATGAGGACGGCGCGGGGGCGGCCGTCGGGTTTGAGGTCGTGGACCCCGGCCTCGGCCGCGTGCCGCGCGGCGGTGCGGACCCGGGCGCCCGCTTCGGCGGCGCCGCGGAGCAGCCCGCGGTGGTCGGCCTCGGCGAGGCCCTCCGGTGAGTCGAGCAGCGATTCGTCGAGCATGGGGCGGCTGCCTCCGATCGGCGGGGCGTCGTACGCGGAGCGGCGGTACTCGGAGCGGCGGGGCGCCGGCGTGCGGGGGCGCCGGCCCGTCGGTCACCCGGGGCGGCGGGCCTCGTCGACGAGGAGGACGGGGATGCCGTCGCGGACCGGGTACGCCAGGCCGCACTCCTGACCGGTGCAGATCAGCTCGTTGTCCCGCTCCTCGAGGGGGGAGTGGCAGGCCGGGCAGGCGAGGATCTCCAGGAGGCCGGTTTCCAGCGGCATGGGGTGGGTTCCCTTCGGGGCGGGCGTCTGCGGATGTGCCTGGTCAGGGTACCGCCGGTG
>NZ_LIRG01000975.1 GCF_001419695.1 Streptomyces prasinopilosus | reverse complement strand
GCACGGCGTTGGCGGCGCCCGTGAGGACGGCGCCGACGCACAGGATGAGCAGGGCGTTCATCGCGGTGCTCCGGGTCAGGGCGCCGCCGGCCAGGGCGCGGGCCATCGCCCCCATCACGAAGGGCAGCGCGATCATGACGGCGAGGAACGTGCGGTCCGCGCCGAGCACGGCGGTGTACCGGCGCACGAGGGTGCCGAGCTGTGCGGTGCGGCCGCGCGGCCGGGGCGGCGGGGCGACGGCGGCCGGGGCGGCCCGCTGCCGCCGGGGCTGGGCGGTGGCGCCCTCGGTGTACCTGCCGTGGAGGGGCGAGGCGCGGTAGTCGCCCGCCCAGTCGCGGTCCGGGTCGCGTTCGAAGGCCTCGAAGGCCTCCGGCCACTGTTCGAATCCGAAGAACGCGAGGGCGTCCTCGGGCGGCCCGTAGTAGGCGACGCGTCCTTCGGGTGCGAGCATCAGGAGCCGGTCGCACACGTCCAGGCTGAGCACGCTGTGGGTGACGACGACGACGGTGCGGCCGTCGTCGGCCAGGGCGCGCAGCATGTGCATCACCGAGCGGTCCATCCCCGGGTCCAGGCCGGAGGTCGGCTCGTCGAGGAACAGCAGGGACGGCTTGGTGAGGAGTTCCAGGGCCACGCTGACGCGTTTGCGCTGACCGCCGGAGAGGCTGTGCACGCGCTGCTCCGCCCGCTGCTCCAGACCGAGTTCGCGGATGACCTCGTCGACCCGGGAGCGGCGCTCGGACTTGGCGGTGTCCTGCGGGAAGCGGAGTTCGGCGGCGTAGGACAGGGCGCTGCGGACGGTGAGCCGGTCGTGCAGGATGTCGTCCTGCGGGACGAGGCCGATGCGCTGGCGCAGTTCCGCGTAGTCGCGGTAGAGGTCGCGGCCGTCGTAGAGGACGGTGCCGCGGTCGGCGGGGCGCTGTCCGGTGAGGGCGTGGAGGAGGGTGGACTTCCCGGAGCCGNNAGATCTCACCGGTGTCGACGTACTCCCGGAGTTCGTCGCCGACGAGGCAGAGGGCGGAGTGGCCGATGCCGACGATGTCGCCGGGGCCCACCGGGGCGCTGGTGACGGGGCCGCCGTTGAGGTAGGTGCCGTTGTGGCTGCCGAGGTCGGCGATCTCGTACGTCCCGTCGGGCAGCGCCCTCAGTTCGGCGTGCCGGCGGGAGACCACGAGATCGTCGATGACGAGGTCGTTGTCGGCGGCGCGGCCGATGCGGACGGTGCGCGCGGGCAGCGGCCGTACGGTGGTGGGCCGCCGGTAGGTGCCGGTCAGGGCGGGGCTCGACACGGCGGAGAGCCGTCCGGGGGCGGGCGGCGGCCGGCGGGTCAGGACGGCGCTCGGTCCGTCCTGGGGGCTGCCGAAGCGGAGGACGCTGCCGGGGCCCACGTCCCTCACGTGCACGCGGTGGCCGTCGGCGTAGGTGCCGTTGGTGCTGCGCTCGTCCTCGACGGTCCAGTGGCCGTCACCGGGGTGGAGCACCGCGTGGTGCCAGGAGACCCGGGCGTCGTCCATGACGATGTCGCTCGACGGATCGCGTCCGACGTGGTAGTCGCGGACCGGGCTGATCAGGGTGGAGCCGTGGTCGGTCTCCACGAGGAGCTCCGGTGCGACCGGCCGCTCGACCATGCCTGGATTCTACCGATCGGCCCGTTCGGGTGCCCGGCGTGACGGGGTGGGGGCGGGG
>NZ_LIRG01000974.1 GCF_001419695.1 Streptomyces prasinopilosus | reverse complement strand
CAGCCGACCCGGCCGGCCTCTCCACCCGGCCGGGTCGGGGACCGGCCGGCCCCGGACCGGTCGCCCGCCGGTTCCCCGCCGGTTCCCGGCCGGCGGAGAGCCCCCGGAGGAACGGGAGCGGTGCTCAGACCCCCATCTCCGCCGCGATCCGGCCCGAGCGGACCGCCGTGACCAGGTCCGCGTGGTCCGCCTCCGTGCGGTCGGCGTAGCGGAGGGCGAACTCTCCCATCGCCTCGTCGAGTTCGTCGCTCTTGCCGCAGTAGCCCGCGATCAGGCGGGGGTCGGCGCTGTGGGAGTGGGCGCGGGCCAGGAGGGCTCCGGTCATCCGGGCGTAGTCGTCGACCTGGTCGGCGGAGAGGGCCGTGGGGTCGACGCTGCCCTTGCGGTTGCGGAACTGCCGCACCTGGTAGGGCCGCCCCTCGACGGTCGTCCAGCCCAGCAGGTTGTCGCTGACCACCTGCATCCGCTTCTGGCCCAGGACCACGCGCCGGCCCTCGTGGCCGGTGTCGGGGACGTCGAAGCCGGCCGTCAGCAGGTGCGGCACCAGCGCCGAGGCGCGGGCCTCCTTCACCTGGAGGACGAGCGGCTCGCCCCGGTGGTCGAGGAGCAGCACGACGTACGAGCGGGTGCCCACGCTGCCCGTGCCGACGACCCGGAACGCCACGTCCTGCACCGCGTGCCGGGCCAGCAGCGGAAGCCGGTCGGGCTGGAGGGTGCCGACGTACTCCTCCAGGGAGGAGGCCACCGCCAGGGCCTCGGCGTCCGGGACGCGACGCAGCACCGGGGCGGCGTCGACGAAGCGACGGCCGCCGTCCTCCGTCGCCTCGGTGGACTTGGCCGCGAAACGGCCGCTGGTGTTGGCGCGGGCCTTCGCGTAGACCCGCTCCAGCGTGCCGAGGAGATCGTGCGCGTCGGCGTGGGAGACCAGTTCCTCGTCGGCGATGGCGTTCCACGCGTCGAGCGCCGGCATCCTCGCCAGCAGCCGCATCGTGCGACGGTAGGCGCCCACCGTGTCACGGGCGGCCTTGCGGCAGGTGTCCTCGTCCGCGCCGACCTCCCGCCCCGCGAGCACCAGCGAGGTGGCGAGCCGCTTGAGGTCCCACTCCCAGGGCCCCCACACCGTCTCGTCGAAGTCGTTCAGGTCGATGACCAACCCGCCGCGCGCGTCACCGTACAGACCGAAGTTCGCCGCGTGCGCGTCGCCGCAGAGCTGCGCGCGGATCCGCGTCATGGGGGTGCGGGCCAGGTCGTGGCCCATCAGGCCCGCCGATCCGCGCAGGAAGGCGAAGGGCGTCGCCGCCATCCTGCCCACCCGTATCGGCGTCAGCTCGGGCAGCCGGCCGCGGCTGGACTCCTCGACCGCACCGAGCGCGTCGGGGCGGGAGGGATCCGGCTCGAGAGCGGAGTGCGCCTTGCGCGGCACCGACCGGCGCAGAGCCTTTCCCGCCGCCTTCGCCGAGCCCTCGGGCGGCCACGCCGCGAAGCCCGGTACGCGCGGCAGCCGCCGCGCCTCTCCGGCGGTGCGGCCCGGCTCCGCCCGCTCCGCACGCCCTGCCAGACCAGCCAGGCGCCGCCGATCTCCAGGATCGCGGCGAGGACGAACAGGGCGGCGGAGCGGGCGATCAGCATGCGGGCAGCTTCGCACGCGGACTTCCGGAATAACGGGGGCGGGG
>NZ_LIRG01000973.1 GCF_001419695.1 Streptomyces prasinopilosus | reverse complement strand
GTGTCACTGGACGGTGACAGCCGGCCCTGCGACCTCTGCTGATGCTCCATGGGAACGATTATGACGATTCCGTGCATTGGACGGATGAGCGGAGCCGTCCGTAACGTCGAAGCATGTCTCCCGCCAGTACCAAGGCGTCCACCGGTGTGGACGCCCGCACATCCGTCACCTCCCCGGCCTCTGCCTCCTCCCCGTCCCCGGGCACGCCCGGCGCCCCGGGCACTCCGCCCGCCCCGGACTCCCCGGACGTCCCGGGCGGCGCCGACTCCCGCATGTCCCCGGGCGGCCCCGGCTTCCGCCGGATGAGCTTCGCCCTGTTCCTGGCGGGTGTGGCGACCTTCGCCCTGCTGTACTCCACGCAGGCCCTGCTGCCGCTCGTCTCGGACGACCTCGGGGTGAGCGCGGGCGACGCGAGCTGGACGGTGGCGGCGGCCACCGGCGGCCTGGCGGTGTGCGTGCTGCCGATGAGCGCGCTGTCGGAGCGGTACGGGCGCCGTACGGTCATGACGGCCTCCCTGGCCGTCGCGGTGACCGTGGGGCTGCTGGTCCCCTTCGCCCCGTCGCTGGGCGCCCTGGTGGCGCTGCGGGCGCTCCAGGGGGCGGCCCTGGCCGGGGTGCCCGCATCGGCGACCGCGTACCTGGCGGAGGAGGTCCGGCCGAGGGCCCTGGTGACCGCGATCGGACTGTTCGTCGCGGGCAACAGCGTCGGCGGGATGAGCGGCCGGGTCATCACCGGCTGGGTGGCGCAGGAGTGGGGCTGGCGGGTCGCCGTCGGCGTGATCGGGGTGCTCGCGGTGGCGTGCGCGGTGGCGTTCCGGCTGCTGCTGCCGGCGCCGAGGCACTTCCGTCCGGGCTCGCTGCGACCCCGGGTGCTGCTGGGCACGGTCCGCGGCCACCTCGCGAACCCCCTGCTGCGGCGCCTGTACGCCATCGGCGCCCTGTTCATGACGGTGTTCGGCGGGGTCTACACCGTGATCGGCTACCGGCTGGCCGAGGCGCCCTTCTCCCTCCCCCAGGGCGTCGTCGGCTCGATCTTCCTGGTGTACCTGGTCGGCACGGTGGCGGCGTCGGCGGCGGGCCGGCTGGTGGGCCGGCTGGGCCGCCGGGGCGCGCTGTACGCGGCGGGCGGCACCACCGCGGCGGGCCTGCTGCTTTCCCTGGCCGGCTCCCTGCCCCTGATCCTGCTGGGCCTGGTGCTGATCACCGGCGGCTTCTTCGCCGGCCACGCGGTCGCGTCCTCGGCGGTCGGGCGGACCGCCACGGAGGGCCGCGCCCAGGCGTCGGCGCTGTACCAGTCCGCGTACTACGTCGGATCCAGCGCGGGCAGCACGGTCGGCGCGCTCGCCTTCCACTCGGGCGGCTGGGCCGGGACGGTGGGGGTCGCCCTGGTGGCGGTGACCGGCGTCGTGGCCATCACGGCGCTGGGCACCCGGGCGGCCCGGGCGGAGCGGCGCGCACTCGTCCCGGCGTGAGGCGGGCCGGGCGGTCGGGAAGCGGGCGGAAGCCTTCGTTCCGCCCGCCGGACCGGCCTTCCCCACCTGTGCGTCCGCCGACCCGGGGGCCGTTGTCGGTGCGCTGCGGTAGCTTCCGGAGTGCTGGGTGCGAAGGCGCGCCGCAGACAGGCCACAGGGGTGGGTGGACGATGACGAACGGCACGGCGACGACGACCGGTATCGACGCCAGGCTCGAGGCGCACCGCGTCGAGCTGACCGGGTACTGCTACCGCATGCTCGGCTCCTCCTTCGAGGCGGAGGACGCGGTGCAGGACACGATGGTCCGTGCCTGGCGGAGCTTCGACGCGTTCGAGGGCCGTTCCAGCCTGCGCTCCTGGCTGTACCGCATCGCGACCAACGTCTGCCTGGACATGCTGAAGGCGGGCGGCAAGCGGGCCCGCCCGATGGACCTGACGGAGTCGACCCCGCTGGCCCGCGCGGCCCTCTCGCCCCGGCCGGACCACACCTGGCTGGAGCCGATGCCGGATTCCCGGGTGCTGCCCGAGACCGCCGACCCCGCCGAGGCGGCGGTCGCCAAGGAGTCCGTGCGGCTGGCCTTCATGGCCGCGCTCCAGCAGCTGCCGCCCAAGCAGCGGGCGGTGCTGCTGCTGCGCGAGGTGCTGGCCTGGAGGGCGAGCGAGGTGGCCGAGCTGCTGGACACCTCGGTCGCCTCCGTCAACAGCGCCCTGCAGCGGGCGCGGGCGACGCTCGCGGAGCGGCGGCAGCGGGGCGCCGACGCGTCCGTCTCGGACCCGCTGGACGAGGAGCAGCAGAAGCTCCTGGAGCGCTACGTGGCGGCGTTCGAGGGGTACGACATGGCGGCGCTGACGGCGTTGCTGCACGAGGACGCCGTCATGACGATGCCGCCGTTCGACCTGTGGCTGACCGGCCCCGGCGACATCACGGGCTTCATGACGACGCTGGGCGCCTCCTGCGCGGGGTCGCGCCTGCTGCCGGTCCAGGTCAACGGCCTGCCCGGGTTCGCCCACTACAAGCCGGACCCGGAGGCCGGCGGCTTCACGCCGTGGGCGGTCCAGGTGCTGGAGATCTCAGACGGCCGGATCACCGGGTTCCACTGCTTCCTCGACACCCGGCGCTGGTTCCCGCTGTGCGGGCTGCCCCTCCACCTCGAAGCCGAGACCGGCGAGGTCGAGCAGGGAGCATAGGGCGGGGTCGGGGTCGCGCAGCCGTATCCGGCCCCCGGCCCGGCGGGCCAGGAGCTGGAGGCGCGCCAGCAGGTTCACGGCGGCG
>NZ_LIRG01000972.1 GCF_001419695.1 Streptomyces prasinopilosus | reverse complement strand
GGCGGGAGGGGCGACGCGCTCGCGCCGTTCACCGCCCTGGAGGAGGCCATGACGGCGCTGCGGGAGGAACACGGGAGCGGAGGGCGGGACCCGGACCCGGGCCCCGCCCCGGGTTCTTCCGCGGCGCCGGACCGGGACCTCGTGCGCGAGGCGTACATGCGGCTCCGGATCCGGGAGGCGCAGCGCGACGTCGGGGACGGCGTGGCCGTCGTCTGCGGTGCCTGGCACGTGCCCGCGTTGCGGCGGAGGTCCACCGTCGTCGCCGACCGGACCCTGCTGAGGGGGCTGCCGAAGGTCAAGGCGGACATGACCTGGGTGCCGTGGACGAACCGCAGGCTGTCCCGCTTCAGCGGATACGGCGCGGGCATCGACTCGCCCGGCTGGTACGGGCATCTGTTCGGCGCGGTGGACCGGCCCGTCGAGCGGTGGATGACCAGAGTGGCGGGACTGCTGCGGGCCGAGGACCGGACCGTGTCCCCCGCCCACGTCATCGAGGCGGTGCGGCTGGCGGACGCGCTCGCCGCGATGCGCGGCAGGCCCCTGCCCGGACTGGGCGAGACGACCGACGCGGTACGGGCGGTGATGTGCGAGGGCTCCGACGTGCCGCTGGCGCTGGTGCACGACCGGCTGGTCGTCGGTGACGTGCTCGGGGAGGTCCCGGCGGCGGCGCCCGCGGTGCCCCTCCAGCGGGACCTCGCGCGGACCCAGCGCAGGCTGCGGCTGAAGCCCGAGGCCGCGGAGCGCGAACTGGAACTCGACCTGCGCAAGGAGACCGACGGGGAGCGCAGCAGACTGCTGCACCGGCTGCGGCTGCTCGCCGTGGACTGGGGGCGGCCGACGGCCTCGTACGGGAGCACGGGGACCTTCCGGGAGACCTGGCGGCTGCACTGGGAACCGGAACTGTCCGTGCGGGTCGCCGAGGCCGGGATATGGGGCACGACCGTACGCGCCGCCGCGACCGCCAAGGCCGAGGCGGACGCCGTCGCCGCGCAGGGCCTGGCCGACGTCACCGGGCTCGCCGAGCGCTGCCTCCTGGCCGCACTGCCCGACGCCCTGCCGACGGTGATGCGGATCCTCGCCGACCGCGCGGCCCTCGACTCGGACGTCGGCCGTCTCGCCCAGGCCCTGCCGGCCCTGGTCCGCTCGCTGCGCTACGGCGATGTGCGCGGCACCGGCACCGAGGCGCTCGCGGAGGTCGCCGCCGGGCTGGCGGAACGCGTGCTGGTCGGCCTGCCCCCGGCGTGCGCCGGACTGGGCGCGGACGCGGCCGAGGAGATGCGGGACCATCTCGACGCGGTGCACGGGGCGGTCGCCCTTCTCGGCGACGCGCCCGCCCCGGGCCACGGGGGCCTGCGCGCCCGCTGGGCGGCGGTGCTGCGCACGCTGGCGACGCGGGACACCGTGCCCGGGGTGATACGGGGGCGGTCCGTTCGCCTGCTGCTGGACGACGGGGCGCTGGCACGGGACGAGGCGGCCCGGCAGATGGGGCTGGTGCTGTCGTCGCCGGGCACGGCACCGGCGGACGCGGCGGCGTGGATCGAGGGCTTCGTCGGCGGCGGTTCGGGCGGCCTGCTCCTCGTCCACGACGAGCGGCTCCTCGGACTGGTCGACACATGGCTGACGGGCGTGCCGGCGGAGGCGTTCACGGACGTGCTGCCCCTGCTGCGGCGGACGTTCTCGGCGTACGAGTCCGGGGTCCGGCGCACGCTGGGCGAGCTGGTCCGGCGCGGACCGGGGACACCGGACGGCGCGACGACCACCGGACCCGGGGCGCCCGGGTTCGGTCCCGGCCTCGACCCCGGTCGCGCGGACGCGGTCCTGCCCGTGGTGCGGCTGCTGCTCGGCCTGGACGAGGACGCCCGGAGCGGTGGAGGCGGGGGCGCGTGCGCCGGCCCGGTCGGGACAGCGCGGTGACCGGCGTACGGCAGCGGGACGCACGACCGCGGGCCCCGCACACACGGGAGGCACACGCACGGGAGGCACGAGCACGGGGCGCACGAGCACAGGACGAAGACCCCGGCACGAAGGACGATGGCACAGAGGGGGACACATGGCGGCTCCGGTGACGAGCGTGGAGCAGGAGCAGGAGCAGG
>NZ_LIRG01000971.1 GCF_001419695.1 Streptomyces prasinopilosus | reverse complement strand
GCTGCCGGAGCTGCTCGGCGCCGCCGACGACCCGGCAGCGTTCGTCCCCCGGCACCGGTTGCTGGCGCTCACCCGGCACCGGCGGCCGGGACTGCGGCTGGCCCGGACCGGGCTGGTGCTGGAGTCGTTGATCCCGTCGGTCCTGGAACAGAAGGTCACCACCGGCGAGGCGTACCGGGCGTGGCGGCTGCTGGTGCGGAAGTACGGGGAGCCGGCCCCCGGGCCCGCGCCCGAGCGGATGGCGGTCATGCCGCCTCCCCGCACCTGGGCGCTGATCCCCTCCTGGGAGTGGCACCGGGCCGGTGTCGACGACAAGAGGGCGTCCACGGTCCTGCGGGCGGTGCGGGTCGCGGCGCGGCTGGAGGAGGCGGCCGGGATGGCCCCGGCCGCGGCGCGGGCGCGGCTGGAGCTGGTGCCGGGCATCGGTCCGTGGACGTCGGCGGAGACGGTGCAGCGCAGCCACGGCGCCCCGGACGAGGTCACCACCGGGGACCTGCACCTGCCGGGCATCGTGGGGTGGGCGCTGGCCGGGGACCGGTACGCGGACGACGCGGCGATGCTGGACCTGCTGGAGCCGTACGCCGGTCAGCGGCACCGGGCGGCCCGGCTGGTCCTGCTGAGCGGCAGGACGCCGGCGCGGCGGGCGCCGAAGATGCCGCGCTGGGACATCGGACGGCTGTGAGGCCGGGCCCTCCCCCGCCCGTTCCCCTCAGCGTCCGCCCCTCGGCCGTGCGGGTTCTTCGGAGCCGTCCGGCCCCGCACAGGGCCGGTACCGGTACCGCACCGGGCCGGTACGGGCCCGGTTCCGCACGGTCACTCGTCCGAGGAGAAGCGCACCGACCCGGCCGGGATCCGCGCGTCGCACCAGACCCTGGCCCCGTCCCGGAGTTCGTTGCGGGCGCCGACGACCGCGCCGTCGCCTATCACCGTCCCGGTGAGGACCGACCGCTCCCCCACCCGCGCGTGCGTGCCGATCAGCGAGTCGGTGACGACCGCGCCGGGTTCGATGACCGCCCCCGGCAGGATCGTGCTGCCGAAGACGTGCGCACCCTCCGCCACGAACGCGCCCTCGCCCACCACGGTCCCGCCCGCCAGCTTGGCGTCCGGTGCCACCCTCGCCGTCGGCAGGACCAGCCGGTCGCCGCAGCGCCCCGGGACCGCCGGGGACGGGGCGCGGCCCAGCACCAGGTCCGCGGAGCCCCGTACGAAGGCCGCCGGTGTGCCGAGGTCCAGCCAGTACGTGGAGTCGACCAGCCCCTGGAGGTGGGCCCCGGCCGACAGCAGGTCCGG
>NZ_LIRG01000970.1 GCF_001419695.1 Streptomyces prasinopilosus | reverse complement strand
GACCGGGGGGCCGCCGAGGTAGTCGCCGGAGCGGTCGTAGGGCCAGGCGTTGGCGACGCAGCCCTGCAGGCCCTTGATCTGCTGCATCATCGCCGGGGCGGGTTCGCCCGGCCCGGGGCAGGTCTCGTGGCCCCGGCCGATGCCGTGGCCGACCTCGTGGTTGACGATCAGCGCCCGGTAGTCGCCGATCGGCCCGTCGAACTCCGGCGAACCCCGCACCCAGCGCTTGAGGTTCACGACGACGTTCTCACCGACCCGGCAGTTCACCTCGCCCCTGGTCAGCAGGCCGGCCTCGCCGCATATCCGGTCCACCGTGCCCGGTGTCGCGATCTTCACCGCGAGGTCGTACGTCCCCGAACTCACCAACCGGAAGGCGTGCGTACCGCCGCGGGTCCAGCCCCGTTCGTCGGCCAGGACGGCGGAGACCTCGGCCGCGGCGTCGGCTGCCGGGATGTCGATGCCGTCCTCGACCATCACCTTGTAGCGCACCACCCGGCTGCCGCTGCCGACGGCCGCCCCGTCGGTGCGGGCCGTGGTGAACGTACCGGGGCCGTCGGCGGGAACGGCGACGGTCCGGTCCTCGTCCGGGGGCGACGGGGACGGGGACACGTCGGCCTCCGGGGGCGGACCGCCCTCGCCGGACGGACCGGCACCGCCGCCCGGCGAGGCGCCGCCGGCTCCGTCCGTCCCGGCCGCCGGCAGAGCGGTGCCGTCCACCGCGTCACCGGCCACCGCCCGGGAGCGGTCCTCCTGCCACTGCGTCAGGGCGACGCTCCCGCCCAGCACGGCGCACAGGAGCAGACCGGTCACCCACCTGCGCCCCGTGCGCCGTCCACCGGAGCCCTTCCGGGAACGGGGCGGACGGCTTCGGTGCGGAGCGGCGGACGTGGTCCGCCGGCGCCGGCGGGGTGCTGGCCGACTCACGGCAGACCTTCTTCTCGACGGTGCGGAACCGCCCGGCGGCGTGCGCCGGCCGGGCCGCCCTGACCAGGACGGACGGGGAGGAACAAGCACGCGCCGGTCGAACGGGCCTACCGGGCGTGGCCCTTGACATGGTGTCATGCGCAAGGATCCGCACCGCGGCCGCCCGTCGCCACGGCGGAAGGGACCCGCGGCGACGGACCGGAGTGGCGGGGCGGAACGGCGGCGGGCGCTCCCGCGGTGCCCGGAGGACCGGCCGGGAACAGCCGGGGGCCGGACGGACGCGGCGGAGGAACGGTGCACGGCCCGGGAAAGGGCGAAGGCCCGTCGCCTCCCGTTCCCGTCGGGGCGGACGGGAGGGTGACGACGGGCCCAGGGCCCCCCACGCCGTTGTGCGGGGCCTCGCCGGTCTGTGGTGCTGCCGGCCTCGTGGTGCGCCGGTTCGTGGTGCTCACCGCGGCCGGCCGTGACGATGGTGCTGGTCAGGGCGCGATCGGTGCCGGCCGCGGCGGTCTTGGTCCCCTGGCGGGGAAGCGGGCGCGATCAGCCCAGGCGCTGCACCAGGGCGCGGTACTCGTCCCACAGCTCGGTGGGCGTGTGGTCGCCGAAGGTGTTGAAGTGGTCGGGGACCAGGGCGGCCTCCTCGCGCCACACCTCCTTGTCGACGCCGAGCAGGAAGTCCAGGTCGGCGTCGGCCAGGTCGAGGCCGTCCGTGTCGAGGGCCTCCTTGGTCGGCAGGACGCCGATCGGGGTCTCGACGCCGTCCGCCTTGCCCTCCAGGCGTTCCACGATCCACTTCAGGACGCGGCTGTTCTCGCCGAAGCCGGGCCAGACGAACTTGCCCTCGTCGTTCTTGCGGAACCAGTTGACGTAGTAGATCTTCGGCAGCTTGGACTGGTCCCTGCCCTTGGCCACGTCGACCCAGTGGCCCATGTAGTCGCCCATGTTGTAGCCGCAGAACGGCAGCATGGCGAACGGGTCGCGGCGCAGCTCGCCGACCTTGCCCTCGGCGGCGGCGGTCTTCTCGGAGGCCACGTTGGCGCCGAGGAAGACGCCGTGGTTCCAGTCGAAGGACTCCGTCACCAGGGGGACGGCGGTGGCGCGGCGTCCGCCGAAGAGGATCGCGGAGATCGGCACGCCCTTGGGGTCCTCCCACTCGGGCGCGATGATCGGGCACTGGGCGGCGGGCGTGGTGAAGCGGGCGTTGGGG
>NZ_LIRG01000097.1 GCF_001419695.1 Streptomyces prasinopilosus | reverse complement strand
CGCGGCCGGGGCCCCGGCCCGGGGGCACCCCCGGGCCGGCGGGGGGCTCCGGCACGTCCGGCGGGGTCACCCCGCCGGCGCGGTGATCTCCCGCTTGAGGATCTTTCCGCTGGGGCCGGTCGGCAGCTTGTCCGTGAGCCACACCTCGCGCGGGTACTTGTACGCCGCCACCCGGTCCCTGACGAACTCCCGCAGCTCGTCGGGCGTGGCCTCGGCGCCCGGGCGCAGCACCACCGCGGCCCCGACCTCCTCGCCGAGACGGGCGTGCGCCACGGGCACCACGGCGGCCAGCGCGACGGCGGGGTGCTCGTGCAGCACCTCCTCGATCTCGCGCGGGTAGACGTTGTAGCCGCCGCGGATGATCATGTCCTTCTTGCGGTCGACGACGTAGAGGTAGCCGTCCTCGTCCTGCCGGGCCAGGTCCCCGGTGCGCAGCCAGCCGTCGCAGGAGAGGACGGCCGCGGTCTCCTCGGGGAGGTTCCAGTACCCCTTCATCACGTTGGGTCCGCGGACGGCCATCTCGCCGACCTCGCCGGGCGCCACGTCCCGGCCCCCGTCGTCCAGGAGCCGCACCTGCACGTCCCGGATCGGGGTGCCGACGGAGCCGGCCTTGCGCGGCCGGTCGGGGTGGTTGAAGGTGACGACGGGGCTGGTCTCGGACATGCCGAAGCCCTCCAGCACCGCGCAGCCGAAGCGCCGCTCGAAGCCGTGCAGGATCTCCACCGGCAGCGACGCCCCGCCGGAGATGCACATCCGCAGCGTCGACACGTCGGCGTCCGAGGGGTGCTGGAGCAGCGCGGCGTACATGGTCGGGACGCCCTCGAAGACCGTGGCCCGGTCGCGGACGACGGCGTCCAGGACGGCCTGCGGGTCGAAGCGGGGGATCAGGGTGAGCGAGGCGCCGCTGAGGACGGCCACGCTCATGGTGCAGATCTGGCCGAAGATGTGGAACAGCGGCAGGCAGCCGACCACCACGTCGTCCGGGGTCATCCGCTGCACGGACACCATGTTGACCTCGGTGTTGTGCCGCAGTCCGCCGTGGGTGAGGGAAGCGCCCTTGGGGCGGCCGGTGGTGCCGGAGGTGTACAGCAGCACCGCCACGTCGTCGTCGCCGGTCTCCGCCACCTCGGTGAGCGGCTCGTGCCCGGACAGCCGGGCGGCGAGGTCCGCGGGTTCGACGGCCAGGTGCCGGACCCCGGCGGCGGCCGCGCCCCGCGCGCCCTCCCCCGGTGCCCGGTGCCACTCGTACAGCAGCACCGCCCCGGAGTCCTTCAGGTGGAACTCGGTCTCGCGCGCCTTCAGCAGCGGGTTCAACGGGACGACGACCGCTCCGGCGCGCAGCACGCCGTAGTACAGGACGACGAACTCCGGGACGTTGGGCAGCATCAGGGCGACCCGGTCTCCCGGCCGTACGCCCTCGGCGCGCAGCAGCGCGGCGGCGCGGGCGCTGCGCTCGTCCAGTTCCGCGTAGCCGGTGACCTGATCGCCCAGGCGGAGGGCGGGCCGCTCCGGCTGCCGCCGTGCCGTCTCCACCAGGAACTGTGCCAGGTTGGCCATGGTCTGCCTCCACGAATGTCGTCGTCGAAATCCGTTGTCCGCGTGGGCGCCGCCCACCTGGGACGCCATGGTGCTGCCCCGCCCGGGTGAGGTCCTATGGCCGGCGGGACAGCGTCCGGCGGACCCGGTTGTTCCCGGGGACAAAAACAGGGCGTTAAGCTGCGGAAATGGACTTGTCGGAGGTGGCCGCGGCGCTTCATGCGCGGGTTCCGGAGCTGGGTGAGCGGATGGCCCTGCGCATCCGTTCGCAGGTCGACGCCTACAAGGACGATTCGCTGACCCCCTTCGACTCGTTGCGCCACTCGTGCACCGCCAACGCGGCCCTGGTCCTGAACCACCTCCGCAGTGCGGACGTCCCCGGTCCGGACCCGAGCCCGTCCCGTGAGACCGGCCGTGTCCGCGCCGAGCAGGGCATGCCCCTGGCGGACACCCTGCACGCGTACCGGATCGGCTTCGCGTTCCTGTGGTCGGAGATCCTCGCGGAGGCCCGGACCCGTCCCGAGGTGTCGGACGCCGAGCTGGTGTCGCGGTCGGCGGAGATCTGGGCGCTGTTCGGCCTGTACGCGCAGACGGTCGCGACGGCGCACCGGGAGGCCACCGCCGAGCTGACCTCGCAGCGCCAGGCCCGGCGCTCGGCGCTGGCGGAGGCGTTGTTCACCGGCGTCATCGCCGACCGCACCACCCTGCGGGACGCCGCCCGTGAGCTGGGTCTGCCCGAGCGCGGGCCCTACGCGGTCGCCGCGGCGGTCGCCGACGCGCCCGGTGAGGAGCCTCTGGCGGGCATCGAGTCCGCCCTGCGGCAGGCCCGGCTGCCCTCGACCTGGCGGCTGCTGCCGGACCAGCAGATCGGGCTGGTCGCCCTGCCCGTGCCGGACGCGGAAGGCGCCCTGCTCCGGGTCCTGAACCGTGCCCGGGGCGCCCGTGTGGGCGTCAGCCCCCGCTTCGACTCGCTGCGGGACGCGCCCCAGGCCCTGCGCTTCGCGCGGCTGGCGCTGGCCGGTCTGCGGCGCACCGGCCCCGGCGTCGCACGGTTCGACGACGACCCGCTGGCCATGGTCGTCGCCGCCGCGCCGGCGGAGGCGGCCCATCTGACGGAGGTGGTGCTGCGGCCCGTGCTCGGCCTCCCGGCCGCGGAGCGGGCCCGTCTCCTGGAGACCCTGGAGCACTGGTTCGCCACCTCCGGCTCCGCCAGGGACGCGGCCGGGCGCCTCTTCGTCCACCCCAACACCGTCCGCTACCGGCTGCGCCGCGTCGAGGAGCTGACGGGCCGCTCCCTCTCCGACCCGCGAGCGGTGGCGCACATCGGCGCGGCACTCCTGGCGGTCCGCAACTCCGGGCCCGGGGAATCCGGGTCCGGGGGCTCCGGATCCGGGGGCTCCGGGCGTCCGCCGGGCGCGGCGGGCTGACGCGCGCCGTCCGTGCCCGGCGGCACCGGACGGCATCCCTGACCGGACCGGAACGTCCCCGAGCGAGTACCGTTGACCCGTTCGTAAGGAATACGAAGAACGCGTGGGTTGCAGATCTCTGACTCCTGGTGTTCCGGATGCCCCGGCTTCCACGGGGCAGGGACGGCGGGCGACCGGTCCGGCGGGCGGTGAGCGCACCGGGACGGTCCGTACATCGCCGCGGAGGAGGCGAACGAAGCAGTGACAGCAGACTCCCCTCGCCCTCCCGGCGCGTCGCCCCGCGCTTCCAGGGGTTTCGCGGCCCGCACGGGATCCGCCCGGCACCGATCCCGGCCCGAGGACCGGCGGCGGGACCGGCGTGACGGCGGTTCCCGGCCGGCGCGGTCCTCGGGCCGGCTGCGGTCCCTGCTCCGGGTGCGGAGCGTGGCGGGCCAGGTGTTCGTGCTGCAGATCCTGGTCGTGGCCCTGATCATCACCGCCGCACTGGTCACCCTCGTGCTCCAGGCCCGGCGCAACAGCACACACGAGGCCGAGGCGCGGGCCCGGGCCGTCGCCACGACGTTCGCGTACTCCCCGCAGACGGCGACGGCGATGACCGGCCCCGACCCGTCCGAGGTGCTGCAGCCGATCGCCGAGCGGATCGTGCGGGTGACCGACGTGGATCTCATCGCCGTGTACTCGCCGGACGGGGTCCGCTACGCGCACCCGGACCCCTCCCGGATCGGCAAGGCGGTCGTCGGCCCGCTGCGGCCGCCGACCACCCCCGAGACCCAGCAGATCGACACGACCAAGGGCCGTGCGGTGGTCTCGTACGTCCCCGTCATCGGGCCCGACGGGGCGATCGTCGGTTCGGTGGGGGTCGGGATCACGGTCCACAAGGTGGCCGGCATGGCGGCCGAGCAGCTGCCGGTGCTCCTGGGGACGGCGGGCGGGGCGCTGGCCGTGTGCGCGGGCGGCACCGCCCTGGTGAGCCGGCGGCTGCTGCGCCAGACCCACGGTCTGGGCCCGGTGGAGATGACACGGATGTACGACCACCACGACGCGGTGCTGCACGCGGTGCGGGAGGGGGTGCTGATCGTCGACGCGGACGGGCGTCTGGTGCTGGCCAACGACGAGGCGAGGCGGCTGCTGGAGCTGCCGCCGGGCAGGGAGGGGCAGCTCGTCTCCGATCTCGGCCTGGAGCCGGACATCGCCGGGCTGCTGGCGTCGGACCGGATGGCCACCGACGAGGTGCACCTCACGGCGGACCGGCTGCTGGCGGTGAACAAGCGGCTCACCGATTCCCGGGACCCGCGTTCCGGGAGCGTGGTGACCCTCAGGGACACCACGGAGCTGCGGACGCTCTCGGGGCGGGCCGAGGTGGCGCGCGAGCGGCTGACGCTCCTGTACGACGCGGGGACGCGGATCGGTTCCGCCCTGGACGTGGGGCGCACCGCGCGGGAGCTGGCGGAGGTGGCGGTGCCGCGCTTCGCCGACATCGCCACCGTCGATCTGGCCGAGGGGGTGCTGCGCGGCCAGGAGCCGGACGCGGCGGCCACCGGTCTGCGCCGTGAGGCCGCGGTCGGCGTCGACGCCGACCGGCTGATGCCGGTGGGCCGGACGATCCGCCTCGCCGGCGACACGCCCCAGGCGCGCTGCGTGGAGAGCGGGCAGGCCGTGCTGGAGGCGGATCTGTCCGCCGCCCAGGGGTGGCGGACGCTGGACCCGGAACGCGCCGAGCGCGTCCTGGACCACGGCATCCACTCCCTGATCGCGGTGCCGCTCCTGGCGCGCGGCACGGTGCTCGGCGTGGTGACCTTCTGGCGTTCGCGGGGTACCGAGCCGTTCGACCCGGAGGAGGCGCCGTTCGCCGAGGAGCTGGCCACCCGCGCGGCGGTGGCGCTCGACAACGCCCGCCGCTACACCCGCGAGCACGACCTGGCGGTCACCCTGCAACGCAGTCTGCTGCCCCGCGACCTGCCGGACCTGAGCGCGCTGGAGGTGGCCCACCGCTATCTGCCGGCCCAGTCCGGGGTGGGCGGTGACTGGTTCGACGTCATCGAGCTGCCCGGGGCGCGGGTCGCCCTGGTCGTCGGGGACGTGGTGGGCCACGGTCTGCACGCGGCGGCCACCATGGGGCGGCTGCGCACCGCGGTGCACAACTTCGCCACCCTGGACCTCGCCCCCGACGAACTGCTGACCCACCTGGACGACCTGGTGGCCCGGCTCGCCCGGGAGCAGGCCGCCCAGGACGAGGACGAGGGGCCCATCGGGGCCACCTGCCTGTACGTGGTCTACGATCCGGCCTCCGGCAGGTGCAGCGCGGCCCGGGCCGGTCACATGCCGCCCGCCCTCGTCCGTCCGGACGGCACCGCGGAGTTCCTCGACCTGCCCGCCGGCCCGCCGCTGGGCCTGGGCGGCCTGCCCTTCGAGAGCGTCGAGTTCGAGGTTCCCGCGGGGAGCCGGCTCGTGCTCTACACGGACGGGCTCGTCGAGGACCGCACCCGGGACATCGACGTCGGGCTGGAGATCCTGCGCGGTGCGCTGGCCCGTCCCGGCCGGTCCCCCGAGCAGACCTGCGAGGCCGTGCTGGAGGCCCTGCCGCCCGACCGCGCGGACGACGACGTGGCCCTGCTGGTCGCCCGCACCCGTGTGCTCGACCCCGGGCAGGTCGCCGGCTGGGACGTGCCCCGCGAGGCGGCGGCCGTGTCCCGGGTCCGCGCCGACGTCACCCGGCAGCTGGCGGAGTGGGACCTGACGCACGCGGGCTTCCCCACCGAGCTCATCCTCAGCGAACTGGTCACCAACGCGATCCGCCACGGCAACGTCCCCATCCACGTCCGCCTGCTGCGGGACCGCCGGCTGATCTGCGAGGTCTCCGACGGCAGCAGCACCTCCCCCCATCTGCGCCAGGCGGCGGCCACGGACGAGGGCGGCCGCGGCCTGTTCCTCGTCGCCCGTTACGCCGAGCGCTGGGGCACCCGGTACACGCCGACCGGCAAGGTCATCTGGACCGAGCAGCCCCTGGACGGGGCACAGGGTGATTCCGGCTCCTCCATGAGCGGCGACGACGTCCTCGACCTGTGGTCCGACACGACCCTCTGAGCGGGGCCGGGGGCCATGGGCCGTGGGCTGGGGCCGACCGCCGACCGCCGGCCGCCGGCGGTCGCGCGGAACCGGCCGGGACGACGCGTGAGCGTCAGGAGTTCACGGCGGCCCGGTCGGAATCGCCGCGCAGAACGCAGAACTCGTTGCCTTCGGGATCGGCGAGGATCGCCCGGCCGGAGCCGTCGGGGTTCCGGTGATCGGCGACCGAGGTGGCGCCGAGGCCCAGCAGCCGTTCCCCCTCCTGCTCACGCGAGGTCTCGGGGCGCAGACACAGATGGATCCGGTTCTTGGTCGTCTTGGCCTCGGGCACCTGGTCGAAGTACAGAACCGGGCCCTCCGCCGGCAGCACCCGGGTCTCCCGGTCGCCCGGTCCGTCCTGCGGATGCAGCGGACGGCCGCTCACCCCGCTCCAGAACCGGGCCGACTCGTAGGCGTCCGCACAGTCGATCGCCACGTTCTGCACCACCGAAACCATGCGCGCCGGCCTTCCCGACCTCCACTCCGGACGCCACCGGGTTGTGCCCGCCCTTCGCGCACGCGGCTCAGGCACACGGCAGCTCCTCCGGCAGTGCGCCCCTCCGCCTCCTCGAACGGGCTCCGGAAGCGGGCCAGGACGCTCCCTCACGCGCTCACGCAGGAGGAGGTGCCCCTCCCACCGGTGCGGAGGCGGGCCCGGCGGGCGTTCGACGACGCGGGCCGCCGTGATGAGCCGCCCGTGCGGGAACCCCTCACGGGTCAGGCCGAGTGCGATGCCGTGGGGCAGGTCGGGGCGGCGGTGCCGGGACGCACTTCCGCGCTCCGAGGGGGACACCCCGTCCCACAGGCGTGAGCACTTCGGCCACTTCTGTCCGGATGCCGCTCTTCTGAGCGCTCAAGTGACACATACCCGCCGACTGCTCACGGTTTTCGGTGAGGCACCCGTCCCCGGCCCCGCAGCGCCACAGCCTCGGGAGCCCTCCACCCTCCTGCCCGGCGGGACACCGACCTCGATCCGGTGCGACCGTCCGCGCGTCCGCGGGGACGGTCGCACCGGATCGA
>NZ_LIRG01000969.1 GCF_001419695.1 Streptomyces prasinopilosus | reverse complement strand
GGCCTGGTCCTCCCGGACCGGCCGTTCGACGGTCCGGTCCGGTGGTCCGGCGGGCGCCTCCCGCCGGACGGACGGCCCCCGGCCGCCGCCCCGGCCGCCCTCGCCGCGCACGTGGATCCGCGCGGTCTCCGTCCACAGCGGGCCGTCGGCGTCGGCGACGTCGGTGCGCATCACGAGGACGGCCGCCTCGCCCCGGTCGTGGACCGCCGTGATGCGGCGGGTGGTGACGGCGGCGGCGCACTCGGCGGGCAGGGGGCGGTACAGGGTCAGTGACTGGCCGGCGTGCAGGACGCGGGCGAGGTCGACGTCGACGCCGGGCATCGACAGCGCGCCGATCACCCCCGGGGAGCCGGCTCCCGCGACGGTGGCGAAGCTCGGCAGGACGTGCAGCCCGGACTCCAGGGTGTAGCGCAGTTCGCCGGGGTCGGTGGCGGGGACGCCCGCGCCGATGCCGAGGTGGTAGAGCTGGACGTCCTGGGGGCCCCAGGAGATCTCACCGGTCCGGGGAGGCGCGGCGAGCGCCCTGGCCGCGTCGATGGGCATGGGTCTCCTGACCGTCGGAGGGGCACCGGGCCCGAGGGCACCGGCAGGCCCCGCGGGCCGGCCGTGCCGTCGGTCGCCCCCGGACCCCCGGGGATCGCACGTCCCGCGTCAGGGTAGGACATACACCTTGACAGGGACATACCGCTTCATCCGCTCTAGGCTTCCCCCGTGAACGAGATGCCTGCGGACCACCGGCCCGCCAAGTCCGTACGGGTGCTGCTCGCGGAGGACGGCGGGACGGCGCACGGGGCGCTGGCCCTCCTGCTCCGCATGGAACCGGACCTCCAGGTGGTCGCCCAGGTGGCGTCGGGGGACGCGGTCCTGGACGCGGCGCTCACCCACCGCCCCGACGTCGCCCTGCTGGACGTCGGACTGCCCGGCATGAGCGGCCTGGACGCCGCCGCCGTGCTGCGCGACCAGGTGCCGGACTGCCGGGTGCTGATCCTCGCCACCTCCGGCCGCCCCGGCCATCTGCAGCGGGCCGTGGCCGCGGGCGCCGCCGG
>NZ_LIRG01000968.1 GCF_001419695.1 Streptomyces prasinopilosus | reverse complement strand
GATCCGCCGGACGGGCCCCGAGCCCGGTCGTGAGGCCACGGCGGACGCCCGCCGGGGTCCGCGCGGCCCTTCCCGGCACGTCCCGCCGCGTGGGCGTGTCCTCCTCGGCACGCCCCTTCCGACCGGCCGGAGGAGCGGGACCCGCCGGGGGCTCAGGCGCGCCCGATCGGGGCGATCACCGCCGAGGTCAGCTCGGCCAGGTCGGCGGGGGAGAGCTCGACCTCCAGACCGCGGCGGCCGGCCGAGACGCAGATCGTCCCGTGCAGGCCGGCCGAGTCGTCCAGCACCGTAGGCAGCCGCTTGCGCTGGCCGAGGGGAGAGATGCCGCCCCGGACGTAGCCCGTGGTGCGTTCCGCCAGGGCGGGGTCGGCCATCGCGGCCCGTTTGCCGCCGACCGCCGCCGCCAGGCCCTTCAGGTCCAGTTGCCCTGCCACCGGGACCACCGCCACCGTCAGCGCGCCGTCGACGTCCGCCACCAGCGTCTTGAAGACCCGGTCGGGGGAGACGCCCATCGCCTCGGCCGCCTCCTCGCCGTAGGACGGGTGGGAGGGGTCGTGGTCGTAGGAGTGGACGGTGAACGGCACCCCGGCCGCGGTGAGCGCCACCGTCGCGGGCGTACCGCCCGACTGCTGCTGCTTCTTCGGCTTCTTCGCCATCCCTGCCCCGTCCCCGTCCCTGCCCTGTTCCTGTCCCTGTTCCTGTCCTGTCCCCGCCTCTGCCCTGCCACGGCCCCGTCCCCGTCCCGGTCCGCTCCGGGAAGCCGTACGGCGGGCGTCAGTTGAGGTGCGTCGGCCCGCGGGTCAGCTCCGACGCCGGCAGCGACGGCAGGTTGCGGATGATGGCCGTCTCCGTGCGCAGGAGCCTCAGCTCGTCGCGGAGCCGGGACGCCGTGTCCGGCGCCTGGAGCAGACGCTGCTTCGTCGGCGTGTCGAGCATCATCGCGGCGGCGACCAGGTAGGACACGACCCCCGGCTCGTCCGGCAGTTCCGCGCCGGTCGCCAGCGACCGCTCCCGCGCCCCCGCCAGCCGCTTCTGGTACTGGCGGAACGCCCGCAGCACCCCTTCGGCGAGCGCCCCCGCCTCCTCGCCGGGCGCCTCGAGCACCGGCTCCAGCTCGGCCGTCAGGAACGGCCCGGAGGCGTCGACCGACAGCAGCCGTGCCCGCGTCGTCCCCGTCGCCAGCACCTCGAAGGTGCCGTCGGCCCGCTCCCGGATCGTCGCCGCGTCGGCCACGCAGCCCACCTTGTGCAAGGACCGGAGCGGGTCGGTGCCGAAGCCCGCGGCGGGACCCAGCTCGGGCACGGCCGTCGGGTCCGGGAGGCCGGGGGCGCTCGGGGCGACCTCGTGGCCGTCGCGGATCGCCACGACGGCGAACCGGCGCGGCTCGTCCTCCGAAGTCTTCAGGAGTTCGCGCATCATGGCGCGGTAGCGCTCCTCGAAGACGTTCAGCGGAAGCACGAGTCCGGGGAACAGCACCGAGTTCAGGGGGAAGAGCGGGAGCCGGGCGGTGGTCACGACGTAAAAGCCTAATGGTCCCCGGACCGGGTCCGGCGGCCCCGTTCGCTCCGTGGCCGCCGGGAGGCCGCGGCGGGGTCGGCGGCCACCGCCTCGTGCAGGCTCCGGCGCACCTCCAGGAACCGGCCGAGGGGGTCCTCCGCCTCCCGGTCCCAGGGCGCGGAGGTGGCGTACGGGCCGGTGAGCCGCAGCTGCTCCAGGGCCTCCGGCCGGCGCTCCAGGCGCAGCAGGACGTACGCCAGGAGGTTGCGCAGACCGGCCGGCCGGGGATGGGCCGCCGGGAGCCGGGCGGACAGGGCCAGGGCGCGGTCGGCCGCCGCGTCGAGCCGCTCGCGCGGCACCTCGGGGCCGCCCCCGTCGGTGAGGTAGCCGAAGGCCGCCCGCAACGGCAGGGACTGCGTGAACGAGCCGTCCGGCGCGTCCTGCGCGGCCCGGTCGGCGAAGTCGAGGCACTCGAGGTGGGCGCCGTGCCAGGAGGACGACAGGTAGTGCAGGGCCGCCACGTGGCAGCCGTAGTGGTGCGGGGCGCGGCGGACCGCGGCCTCCCACAGCTCCTGGAAGTACCGGTGCCCGGCCCGGGCTCCGCGGGCGTGGTCCAGGGCGAGCCGCCACGGCACCGGATCGCGGTGGTCGGCCCGCGCGGCGGCGGTGATCGACGGGCTCACCTCGCGCAGCAGCTCGGCGCGGGCCGGCGAGTCCCAGGCGCGGTGCACCGCCCGCTGGGCGTCCACGAGCAGCCCGTCGGGGCTGTGCGGGTCGTGGGCGCGCCAGGTGTCCAGCCATTCGGGGCGCGAGCGGGCGAAGACGGCCAGCCGCCGCACGTACCGGTCGCGGTGCTCCCACGCCCCGCGGTGCCGGGTGGCGGCGAGCAGGCCGGCGGCGGGCGCGGGGTCACCGGCCGCCGCCCCGACCAGGACCGGGCCCAGTACCTCGTCGGGGGCGTCGAGCAGGACCTCGGCGTCCGCGGGCAGCACCAGGGCGCCGGGCGGGGTGGTGCCCGACTTTCCTCGCACCCGGGACGCGCGGGTGAGCGCATGCAGCAGAGCCATGGTGCCGACCATTGAAGGACCGCAGGTCACAGCGGCGCCAGAGCCTTCACGGAAGTCGCGGAAGGTTGTACGGCGCCGGTTCAAGGACCGGTAAAAAGGAGGCGGGCCCTCTGGGAGCGGGGAGGCACCGGGCGCCGCGGGCCGGCCGCCGCCGGCGGGGTGCGGGGCGGCCGGGGCCGGGCGGGCCGGTCAGACGCGGC
>NZ_LIRG01000967.1 GCF_001419695.1 Streptomyces prasinopilosus | reverse complement strand
GGGGCGCGGACCGGCCCCCGCGCACCCCGCCGTCCCGTCCCCGCCCGCCGCGGACCGGGCGGGCCCCGGAGCGAGCCGGGGGTCAGCCGCCCTGGCCCAGCACCTTCCCCAGCGTCTCCAGGGCCTCCCGGAGTTCCTCGCCCCGGACGGTGAGCGGCGGGGCCAGCCGGATGGTGGACCCGTGGGTGTCCTTGACCAGGATCCCCTCCCGCATCAGCCGCTCACTGACCTCACGACCGGTGCCGAGCGCGGGGTCGACGTCGACGCCCGCCCACAGCCCGCGCGAGCGGAAACCGACGACGCCCTTGCCGACCAGGGCTTGCAGCCCGCCGCGCAGCACCACGCCCAGTTCCGCCGCCCGGCGCTGGAACTCGCCCGTCTCCAGCAGTTCCACCACCGCCGTGCCGACGGCCGCGGCCAGCGGATTGCCGCCGAACGTCGAACCGTGCTCGCCGGGGTGCAGCACCCCGAGCACCTCGCGCCGGGCCACCACCGCCGACACCGGGACGATGCCGCCGCCCAGCGCCTTGCCGAGCAGCACCACGTCCGGGACGACCGACTCGTGGTCCACGGCGAGCGTGTGCCCCGTACGGCCGAGCCCCGACTGGATCTCGTCCGCGACGAACAGGCACCCCGCGCGGCGCGTCAGGTCCCGCACGCCCGCCAGATAGCCGTCGTCGGGGATGTTCACCCCCGCCTCGCCCTGGATCGGCTCGATCAGCACCGCGGCCGTCGTGTCGTCGACCGCCGCCTCCAGCGCCGCCAGGTCGTTGTACGGGACGACCCGGAAGCCGGGCGTGAAGGGCCCGAAGCCGGCGCGGGCGGTCTCGTCCGTCGAGAAGCTGACGATGGTCGTCGTCCGGCCATGGAAGTTGTCCGCGGCGACCACGATCGTCGCCCGGCCGTCCGGGACGCCCTTCACGTCGTAGGCCCACTTGCGGGCCACCTTCACCGCGCTCTCGACCGCCTCCGCGCCGGTGTTCATGGGCAGCACCATGTCCAGCCCGGTCAGCGCGGCCAGCCGCTCGGCGAACCCGGCGAGCCGGTCGTTGTGGAAGGCGCGCGAGGTCAGGGTGAGCCGGTCCAGCTGGCGGTGCGCCGCCTCGATCAGCGCGGGATGCCGGTGGCCGAAGTTGAGCGCCGAGTAGCCGGCCAGCATGTCGAGGTAGCGGCGGCCCTCCACGTCCTCCACCCACGCGCCCTCCGCACGGGCGACGACCACGGGCAGCGGGTGGTAGTTGTGCGCGAGGACCGGCTCCTCCGCACCGATCAGCTCGGCGGACGAACGGGTACGGGCGACAGTGGTCATGAGCGGATCTCCTGAGTGCAGCACTTGATCCCGCCGCCCGCCTTGTGGAACTCGGACAGGTCGACGGGAACGGGAACGTAACCGCGTTCGGCGAGCCGTGCGGCGAGGGCCGTCGCCCCCGGGGAGACGAACACGTGGCGTCCGTCGGAGACGGAGTTCAGGCCGAAGGCCACGGCGTCCTCGCGGGTCGCGGCCACCGCGTCCGGATACAGCCGGGCCAGCACCTCGCGGCTCCCCGGCGAGAACGCCTCCGGGTAGTACGCGATGTTCTCCTCGTCCAGCGCGAACAGCGCCGTGTCCAGGTGGTAGAAGTACGGGTCCACCAGCGTCAGGCCGATCACCGGCACCCCGAAGAACTCCTGTGCCTCGGCGTGTGCCCCGCGGGTGGTACGGAACCCGGTGCCGGCGAGGATCCAGCGCCCGGCGGGAACCAGGTCGCCCTCCCCCTCGCACACCGACTCGGGACGGTGGACGTCGAAGCCCTCCGCCTTGAACCAGCTCTCGTACGGCACGGACTCGGGGCGCCGCTCGGGCGCCAGGAACAGGGAGCCGAGCACACGGCCGCCGACGACGACCGCCGCGTTCGCGGCGAACACCATGTCGGGCAGGCCGGGCACCGGTTTCACGCTGTCCACGGTGTGGCCGTGGGCGCGGTAGACGTCGACCAGCGTGCGCCACTGGCGCTGGGCCAGGGCGAGGTCCACGAGGCGGCCGGGACGCATCCAGGGGTTGATCGCGTACCGCACGTCGAAGTGTCCGGGATCGCAGACGAGGTAGCGCCGTCGGGACGGCACACGGGCATCGGTCACAGAGGGGTGCCTCCGCTTCCACGCGGTGTCATCGGGGGGTGTGTCCACGGTAGGAAGCAACCGGGTCGGGCGACAAGGAACATGAGCTGCGCGTTCACGCAGTAATGCTGCGTGTCCCGGCCGCTCCGCGCACGCCCGGTGCGTCTCGCGCGGGAGCGGCGGACTCTACGGCGCCGGCTGGCTCGCGCCCGCCTCCGGACTCTCCGGGATCAGATGGGACAGCACCATCACACTGATCGTCTTGCGGATGAACGGCTCCGCACGGATCCGCTCCAGCACCTCCTCGAAGTGCTCCACGTCCCGCGCCCGCAGGTGCAGCAGCGCGTCGGCGCCCCCGGTCACCGTCATCGCCGCGGCGATCTCCGGATGGTTGCGCACCACCTCCGCCAGCCGCCGGGGCGGCGCCGCCCCCTCGCAGTACACCTCGACGTACGCCTCCGTGCGCCAGCCCAACGCCGACGGCCGCACCGTCGCCGTGAACCCGGTGATCACCCCCGTCTCGCGCAGGCGGTCCACCCGGCGCTTGACCGCCGTCGCCGACAGGCCGACCGCCGCGCCGATCTCGGCGAAGGACGTCCGGGCGTTCTCCATCAGCGCGGTGACGATCTGCCGGTCGAGCTCGTCGAACGGCGCGGGCCTGCTGCTCATCCCCGCACTGTAACCAGCACCGTCCGGTCCCCGCCGTCACACACCGTCCGGTCCCCGCCGCCCCCGGCGACCGGACCCGGCGCTTTTGGCCGCCGCGTCCCGCGGGCACGCGGTCCTCACCGCGCCCTCCCTCGCCCGCCGCCCG
>NZ_LIRG01000966.1 GCF_001419695.1 Streptomyces prasinopilosus | reverse complement strand
CCGGCCGCTCGGCGGCGGGGAAAGCGCTGGTGGGGCAGCGCTTGTGCAGCAGGGGGAAGCAGCCCGTCAGGCCTTGGCGAGTTCCTTTTCGGCGACCGCGCCGGGGGCCTCGGCGCGGTCGGCGGGGCCTTCGCCGCCGTCCTCGTCCATCAGGGTGGCCTCGTCGAAGGGGAGGGCGCCGGAGAGGACCTGGTTCACCCGCTCCTTGTCGATCTCCTTGGTCCAGGTGCCGATCAGCACCGTGGCGACCGCGTTGCCCGCGAAGTTGGTCAGGGCGCGGGCCTCGCTCATCAGGCGGTCGATGCCGACGATGAGGCCGATGCCGTCCACCAGGGCCGGCTTGTGCGACTGCAGGCCGCCGGCCAGCGTCGCCAGGCCCGCGCCGGAGACACCGGCGGCACCCTTGGAGGCGACCAGCAGGAAGAGCAGCAGCGGGATCTGCTCGCCGATCGACATCGGCGTGCCCAGGGCGTCGGCGATGAACAGCGAGGCCATGGTCATGTAGATCATGGTGCCGTCGAGGTTGAAGGAGTAGCCGGTCGGGACGGTGATGCCGACCACCGGCTTGCTGACGCCCAGGTGCTCCATCTTGGCGATGAGCCGCGGCAGCGCCGACTCGGACGAGGACGTGGACAGGATCAGCAGGAACTCCCGGCCCAGGTACTTCAGCAGGGACCAGATGTTCAGACCCGAGACGACGCGCAGCAGCGCGCCGAGCATCACGAAGATGAACAGCACACAGGTGATGTAGAAGCCGAGCATCAGCACCGCGAGGCTCTTCAGCGCGTCCACGCCGGCGGAGCCGGTGACCGCGGCCATGGCGCCGAACGCACCGATCGGCGCGGCCCACATGATCATGGCGAGGACCCGGAAGACCAGCCGCTGGATGTGCTCGATCCCGCGCAGGACCGGCTGGCCGGCCTTGCCCATGGCCTGCAGCGCGAAGCCGCACAGCAGCGCGACCAGCAGGGTCTGCAGGACCTCGCCCTGGGTGAAGGCGGAGACGATCGTGGTCGGGATGATCCCGAGGAGGAACTCGGTGGTGTCCTTGGCCTCCGCGTTGACCTGGGCCTGACCGGTCTCCTTGACCGCGTCGGTGACCGCGAGACCCGTCCCGGGGTCCAGGATGTTGCCGACGACCAGGCCGATACCGAGCGCGACCAGCGACATCACCATGAAGTAGCCGAGGGCGATGCCGCCGACGGCGCCGACCTTGGCGGCCTTGCGGACGGAACCGATGCCCAGCACGATCGTGCAGAAGATGATCGGCGAGATCATCATCTTGATCAGGTTCACGAACCCGGTGCCGATCGGCTTCAGCTCGACCGCGAAACCGGGTGCCGCCAGACCGACGGCTATGCCGAGGACGACCGCGATGATCACCGCGATGTAGAGATAGTGCGTGCGGTCCCGCTTCGCTTCGGGAGCGGCAGGTGCCGTATCGGCTGTGCTAGTCACGGCGGCCTCCTTGATGACGTCGTCGGCATCACCGGCGTGCGGCTCACGTCCGGGGGATGGGGTGGTGGGGAACAGCCGTGACTATGTCCTGCCTTGTGAGCGTGGTCACCCTTCCGTTCATTTAGTTCACGCCCGGGGGAGATGCACACTGTCGGGATGCGGTTCACCCTCCCTAGACCCCGCAGCCTCGCGGCCCAGCTCTTCGCCATGCAGGCGGTGCTGATAGCGGTCCTCGTGGTGGGATACGCGCTGTTCAGCTACGTGGGCGACCGCAGCCAGGCGGAGGAGGCGGCGGGGCACCAGGCCACGGGGGTGGCCCTGTCGATCGCGGACTCGCCCTCGGTGCGGGAGTCGATCCGTACCGCCGATCCCTCGGCGACGCTCCAGCCGTACGCGCTGGCGGTGATGCGCGACACCGACATCGACTTCGTCACGATCATGGATCCCCGGGGCATCCGCTGGACCCACCCCGACCCGGACCAGATCGGCCTGCCCTTCCGCGGCCACACCGCCGCCGCCCTGCGGGGCCGCACCTTCACCGAGACCTACACCGGCACCCTGGGCCCGTCCGTGCGCGCGGTCGCCCCGGTCCTGGACGGCGACCGGATCGTCGGCCTGGTCAGCGCGGGCATCAGGGTCGAGGAGATCAGCCAGCGCGCGCAGGGCCAGCTGACCACGCTGCTCGCGGCCGCGGCCGCCGCCCTGGGGCTCGGCGCGATCGGCACGTACGTGATCAACGCGCGGCTGCGCCGGCACACCCACGGGATGAACGCGACCCAGCTCAGCCACATGCACGACTACCATCAGGCCGCGCTGCACGCCGTGCGCGAGGGACTCCTGATGCTGGACGGGCAGTACAGGGTGGCGTTGATCAACGACGGCGGCCGGGAGCTGCTGGGCGTGGAGCCGGAGGAGGACGTGGTGGGCAGGTCGGTCGCGGAACTCAGCCTTCCGGCACCGCTGACGGGCGCGCTGCTCGCCTCCCGGCCGCGGGTCGACGAGGTGCACCTGACGGCGGACCGGGTGCTGGTGGTGAACACCTCGCCGGTCTCGGGCGGCGAGCGGCGCGGTGCGGTGGTGACCCTGCGCGACGTGACCGAGCTCCAATCCCTGATGGGCGAGCTGGACTCGGAGCGGGGCTTCACGCAGGCGCTGCGCTCCCAGGCGCACGAGGCGGCGAACCGGCTGCACACCGTCGTCTCCCTGATCGAGCTGGGCCGGGCCGAGGAGGCGGTGGACTTCGCGACCGCCGAACTGGAGCTGGCCCAGGCGCTCACCGACCAGGTGGTGGCGGCGGTGGGCGAACCGGTCCTGGCGGCGCTGCTGCTGGGCAAGACCGCCCAGGCCCACGAGCGGGGCGTGGAGCTGGTGGTCACGCCGGACAGCCGGCTGGACGACGGGCTGCTGCCCGCCACCCTGCCCGCCCGGGACCTGGTCACCATCCTGGGCAACCTGATCGACAACGCGGTGGACGCGGCCCTGGGCGGCATCAGTCCCCGGGTGACGGTCACCGCCCTCACCGACAACCGCCCGGAGCTGATCCTCCGGGTGTCCGACACCGGTCCGGGCGTGGCCCCCGACCACGCCGAGGCGGTCTTCGAGCAGGGCTTCACGACCAAGCCGTCGGGGCCGGGCGGGCGCGGGCTGGGCCTGGCGCTGGTGCGGCAGGCGGTGCACCGGCACGGCGGCACGCTGACGGTCACCTCGGAGGAGGGCGGCGGCGCCCGCTTCGAGGTGCGCCTCCCGCTGCGGGCCGCCGGGGGCCCCGCGGTCGCGCACGGTGCGACGGCGGGCTCGGGCTCGGGAGGCACGGCGTGACCGGCGGGCCGCCCATCCGGGTCCTGGTGGTGGAGGACGACCCCGTGGCCGCCGACGCCCACGTGATGTACGTCGGCCGGGTGCCGGGGTTCGTCGCCGTCGGCAAGGCCGCCACGGGCGCCGAGGCCCGCCGGGTGCTGGAGCGCGCCCCCGTCGACCTGCTCCTGCTCGACCTGCACCTGCCCGACGTGCACGGGTTGCAGCTGGCCCGGTCGCTGCGGGCCGCGGGGCACCACGCGGACGTCGTCGCGGTGACCTCGGCACGGGATCTCACGGTGGTGCGCGAGGGCGTGTCGCTGGGGGTCGTCCAGTACGTGCTGAAACCGTTCACCTTCGCGACGCTGCGGGACCGTCTGGTGCGGTACGCCGAGTTCCGGGCGGCCGTGGGCGAGGCCAGCGGCCAGGCCGAGGTGGACCGGGCGCTGGCCGCCCTGCGCGCCCCCGGGCCGGCCGCCCTGCCCAAGGGCCTGAGCGCGCCGACCCTGGAACGGGTGACCCTGGCCCTGCGCGGCGCCGACGAGGGCCTGACGGCCAGCGGGGTGGCGGAGGCGGTGGGCATCTCCCGCATCACCGCCCGCCGCTACCTGGAGCACCTGGTGGACGCGGGGCGCGCGGGGCGGCGCCCCCAGTACGGGACCGTCGGGCGGCCCGAGCTGCAGTACCGGTGGGCGCCGGGCCCGTAGGGCCGGCGGCCGCACACCGCCCCCGGCCGGGACGCGCGCCGGGGTGACGCGACGACGCGGCCCGCCCCTGCCGGCACCGGGGCCC
This sequence comes from Streptomyces prasinopilosus, assembly GCF_001419695.1. Lineage (GTDB taxonomy): Bacteria > Actinomycetota > Actinomycetes > Streptomycetales > Streptomycetaceae > Streptomyces > Streptomyces prasinopilosus. Next base: position 641 of record NZ_LIRG01000966.1, on the reverse strand, counting down.
GAGGGGGCGGATCCGTCCGTCAGTAGACCGACTCGGCCTCGTCCATGCGGTCCTTGGGGACCGTCTTCAGTTCGGTGACGGCCTCCGCGAGCGGGACCATCACGACGTCGGTCCCGCGCAGCGCCGTCATCCGGCCGAACCGCCCCTGGTGCGCGGCCTCCACCGCGTGCCACCCGAAGCGCGTGGCGAGCACCCTGTCGTACGCGGTCGGCGTGCCGCCGCGCTGGATGTGGCCGAGGATGACCGGCCTGGCCTCCTTGCCGAGGCGCTGCTCCAGCTCGTGGGCCAGGGCCGTGCCGATGCCCTGGAAGCGCTCGTGACCGAACTTGTCGATCTCGCCCTTGCCGTAGTCCATGGTGCCGTCGGCGGGGTGGGCGCCCTCGGCGACGCAGATCACCGCGAACTTCTTGCCGCGGGCGAAGCGCTCCTCGACCATCTTCACCAACCGGGCCGGGTCGAAGGCCCGTTCGGGAAGGCAGATGCCGTGGGCGCCGGCGGCCATGCCGGACTCCAGGGCGATCCAGCCCGCGTGCCGGCCCATGACCTCGACGACCATGACCCGCTGGTGGGACTCGGCGGTGGTCTTCAGCCGGTCCATCGCCTCGGTGGCGACGCCGACGGCGGTGTCGAAGCCGAAGGTG
>NZ_LIRG01000965.1 GCF_001419695.1 Streptomyces prasinopilosus | reverse complement strand
CCACCCGGGCGCCCGCGGTTCGATGACTCGGCGGGAAGCGCGCGTCGGCAGGTCCCCGGCCCGCCGGTGAGCCGCTCTCCCCGGCGTTGACGCGGCCGGGGGCCACGGGCCGGCCCGCTGCCCCCACCGTGACGAGCACCGGGCGGACAGGTTCCCCTCCCCGGCACTCCGGGAGGTGCTCCCCCGTGTCCGTTCGGCCCGGGCGAGCCGGCGCCGTCGCCTCCACCGCACCGCGCGACGACTCGCGAGAACCTCGCCGCGCGTCTGAACCCGTCGGGCCGCGCGTGCGTAGGGAGGACGGGAAGACACCCGTGTCCGCGTTCCGCGGCACCCGCCGCACAGCGACCTCTCGAGGAGTGCCGATGAGCACCGCACGCATCAGCGATCGACTGACGAGCCGCCAGCCCCTCGTACTGGGCCTGTTCCGGATGGTCCTGGGGCTGCTGTTCACCAGTGAGGGTGCCGCCACGGTCTTCGGGGTGCTGGACCGGACGGCCAGCCCGGTGGGCGACTGGCCGTTCTGGTACGCCGGGGTGATCGAGCTGACGTGCGGCGTCCTCGTCCTTCTGGGGGTCGCGACGCGCGGTGCGGCCTTCGTCAGCTCGGGCATCATGGCCTTCGCCTACTTCACGGAGCATCAGAAGGACGGCCTGTTCCCCCTGCAGAACGGCGGTCTCGCCCCCGCCCTGTTCTGCTGGGGTTTCCTGCTCATCGTGTTCTTCGGACCGGGCGCCCTGTCCCTGTCGGGCCTCGCGGGCAGGGGGAGGACCGACGTCCGGCCGTCCACGCGTCCGGAGCCCGGCCGGCGGGTGGCCGAGTAGGCGGCGCCGGGACGGGGGCGTCCGGCACGCCCTCGTCCCGCCGCATCCCGTTCCGGCCGCCCCTCCGGTGCGCCGACGGCCGGTTCGGGGCCGTTCCGCGACGTCCACGCGGGGCGGCGCCGCCCGCCGGCCGGGCGGAACCGCCGCCCCGAGGACCCTGCGGCGGTGTCGACTCCATCGGCCCCGGCCTCCGTCACGTTCCCGCACGCACGGGTGGCCGCGATCGTTCCGGACCGCCGTCGGCCGTGCTCAGCGCTCCGGTGGTTTCGGAGGTCCCTGGCGCCGGTCGCCGCTGTGCCGGCGGAGCCGGTCGGTGTGGCGGACGACGTCGTCGACACGGGCGGCGAGGTCGGGATGGCCGGACGCCAGGTGCGCGCGCGTCACCGCCAGGGGGCCGATGAGGGCGGCGGCGTCGTCCTCGGCGAGCGCCGCGGTGAGTCCGGCGAGAGGGGTGCGGGCGGCGGCGGGGAGATCGGTGAGCGCGGTGATCTGGCCGGCGAGCCCGCGCAGGTCCGCGGCGTTGGCGCGGGCCCACGCGGTGACGGTGCGGTCGGCGGCGCGGCGGTCGCGGGTCGCCCGCACCCGCTGCTCACCCGTGGATCCCGGGTGTCCGGGGCGTACGCGCAGGTAGCGGCGTTCGGCGGCCTGCCGGCTGGAGACGCCCAGGGGGTGGGCGAGGTCGGCCCAGCTGGCGCCTCCCTCCCGGGCCTCTTCGATCAGACCCGGTTCCCACCCGGCGAGCTGATCGCGGACTTCGCGCAGCAGCAGGAGCGCGGCGAGCGCCTGTTCCGAACTGGCCCGGGCGGGCTCGGGGCCCTCCTCGTCCTGTGACGTCCGGGCGGTGCGCAGGGCCTCGTAGATCGTGTGCAGCGCGGAGGCGGCGAGGAAGGACGTGGGGGTGAGACCGCGGGCGCGCGGGGCGGGTCGATCGTCGCTGCTCATGGAGTCTCCAGCGGGCTTGTCGTCATCTCGGTGACATTCAACTTGTCATCACTTGGATGACATGCTACAACGAAGACAGGTGAACCGCACGGGCAGCACAAGTGCCCGGCCCGAACACTGGAGGTGTTTCACGATGTTGATGCGCACCGACCCGTTCCGCGAGCTCGACCGGCTCACCCAGCAGCTCCTGAACACGACCGGTACCTGGTCGCGGCCGTCGGCGATGCCCATGGACGCCTACCGCGAGGGCGAGGAGTACGTGATCGCCCTCGACCTGCCCGGCGTCTCCCCGGACGCGATCGAGATCGACGTCGAGCGGAACATGCTGACCGTCAAGGCCGAGCGACGGCCCGTCACCAAGGCGGACGACGTCCAGATGGAGCTCTCCGAGCGGCCTCTGGGGGTCTTCTCCCGCCAGGTCGTCCTGGCCGACACCCTGGACACCGAGCACATCAAGGCGGACTACGACGCGGGGGTGCTGACCCTGCGCATCCCGATCGCCGAGCGCGCCAAGCCGCGCAGGATCGCCGTCCGCGGCGGCTCCGCCCACAAGGAGATCAGTGGCTGAGTCCCCTTCCGGCCGCGCGGAGACGGGGATGGCCTGCTCCACGGCCGTCCCCCGTGCTCCCTCTCCCTCCCCCGCCCCGTACACGAGAACGCGATGACGGCCGTGCGAGGGGAGGCGTCCCGGGCCGGGTTCCCGGCTCCGGCCCACGGGAAGCCGCCGGGCCGGCCGAAGGG
>NZ_LIRG01000964.1 GCF_001419695.1 Streptomyces prasinopilosus | reverse complement strand
GGCCGAACAGCGCGGTCAGGCCGAGGTGGACGGCCAGGGCGGCGAACGGCCAGGCCAGCAGCGCCCCTTTGGCGTTCAGCTCCAGCGGCGCGTCGAACGTCACGCCCTTGCCGACCTCCCTCGCCCGGGCGATGACGTCCGGCGACGGTCCGAGCCACACCCCGAGCCGCCACGCCAGCAGCGATCCGAGCAGCCCGCCGACCCCGAGCGCGACCACCAGCGGCACGCCCCCGCGCCGCCGCACGAGGAACACGGCGAGCGCGCTCACCGCGCCGAAGACCGGCGCGAGCAGTGCGAACGTCCCGTCCACGCCGACGGCCTGCTCGCCCTCGGTGTCCTTGAGGTAGACGACCCAGCTGTCGCCCGTGACGTCGCCCACCAGCGGGATCCGCGGCGCCAGCCACCACCACAGCACTCCGAGCAGCACCCCGCCGAGCGCCACCGCCACCGCGGTCACGGCGGCTTCCCGCAGTTCCGTCCTCATTCCGGGACCGTCCTGTCCGTACCAGCCGTGCCCCGACCGCTCGCCGTGCCCGGCCGCGGGGTCCGGGACGGACCCCGCGGCGGAGTTGGAGGCGGAGGCGAAGGCGGGGGCCGTCCGCCCGGCGGACGGTGACTGCCACCCGCCCTGCGGGGAGTGCTCGTGCGGAGGCGGCGGTGGTGTCAGGGGTGCGCTCACCCTGACATCGTGCCAGGCCCGGCTGTGCGGCGTGACACGGACAGGTCACCGGCGGGTCACCGGGCGGGGTGCCGTACGGGTCGGCGGAATGCCCTGGGGGGCAGCGGACGGGGTGCCGTACGGGTCAGCGGACGGCGGCCCTGCGGTACGCCCAGGTCGCCACGGCCAGTGAGAGCACGCCGACCGCCCCGCACACGGCGAGGTCGCCGAGGACCAGCGCCCAGTCGGGATGCGGCGCGAAGGTCCGCGCGAAGGCCTCGACGCCGTACGTCGACGGCAGCAGGTCCCGGACGACGCGTACCGCCTCCGGCATCCGCTCCGCCGGCAGCACCCCCAGCAGCAGCGCCGCCGACATGCCGAGCTGGCCGAGCAGGGTGGCGAACTCGGGCCGCGGCGCGAGCAGTCCCAGGGCCGCCCCCAGCCCGGCGAGCGCGGCACCCGACAGCGGGATCACCGCGGCCAGCACCCACAGGTGCGTCAGCGGCAGCCCGAACAGCAGGCATCCGAAGCCCGCGGTCACCACGGTCCCCGGGACGGTGAACGAGGCGTAGGCGCCGGCGGCGCCCAGCACCACCGCGGCCGGCGGCACCGGCAGCGTCGCGTAGTGGTCGAGTCCGCCGCCGGCCCGCAGCTGGCCGAAGTACTGCGCGAGCAGGTTGAGCGCGACGAAGGCGACGACCAGGACGGCCGATCCGGCCACCACCGCCCGCGCCTCCGAGCCGCCGTCCACGACCCCGCGCATCAGGATCATGATCCCGACGGACTGGAAGGTCGCCACGAACAGCAGGGGGATCCGCGCCACCCGCGCCCGGGAGAGCTGCGCCCGGTACACGGCCGCCAGCGACGGCCACAGCCGTGCCCGGGGGCCGAGCGCGGCGGGTCGCGGCGCGGTCCCCTCCGCGGCCGGGGCGGCGCCCGGCAGGACATCGGCGGGTACGGCACTCACGTCGCGCTGCTCCCCTTCGCTCGGAGGTTCGCCCGGATTCACTCCGGTGGTCGTCCTGTTGCGTACGGACACGGCACCCGGTGCGTTCGGGGACCCGCTGTTCATGCCTTCACCAGCCCCTGCCGCACGGCACCGCCCAGCGCCAGGTACACGTCCTCCAGCGTGGGCGTGGTGAGCGTGAAGTCGTCCAGGGCGGCGAAGGCGGCGCCGCCGGTGACGGTGGCGACGACGGCACGGGCCTCCTCCGGCCCGAGCCGCAGTGTCCAGCGCCGGCCGGACTCGGCGGCGCGGTCCCGGAGCGCGGCGACCTCCGGTACGTGCAGGGGGGCCGTCTCGCGCCACACCAGGTCGACCCGGACCTCGCCCGCGACCTGCTCCTTCAGTCCGGACGGGCTGTCGCAGGCGATCACCCGGCCCCGGTCGAGCACGGCGACCCGGTCGAGCACGGTCTCGGCCTCGATGACGTTGTGGGTGACCAGCAGCACGGTGGCGCCCTGCTCGGCCCGGCGCCGGTCGACGGCGGACCACACGGCGCGCCGTGCGACCGGGTCCATGCCCACGGTGGGTTCGTCGAGCACCAGCAGGGGCCGCTCGCCGACCAGCGAGGCGGCGAAGCAGGCCAGCCGGCGCTGGCCGCCGGACAGCTTCTTCAGGGGGCGCCCGGCGAGTTGGGCGAGCCCGAGTTCGTCGAGGACGTCGTCCCGCTCGGCGCACGCCCGCTTCGCGTCGAGGCCGCGCAGCCGCGCGGTGGTCTCGACGGCGAGCGACACGGTCAGCTCGTCGAGGGCGGTGGACTCCTGCCCGAGGTAGGCGAGGATCCGCGCGGCCCGCTCGGGGTGGCGCACGATGTCGTGGCCGAGGATCCGGACACTGCCGCGGTCGGGCCGCATCAGTCCGGTGAGCTGGCGCACGAGGGTGGACTTGCCGGCGCCGTTCGGCCCGAGCAGGCCGAAGATCTCACCGCGCCGGACGTCGAGCGCGACGTCGTCGGTGGCCCGGACCTCGGGGGTCGCCGGCACCCCGCGGCGTCCGCGGACCGCCGGATAGGTCTTGGTCAGCCCGCGCACCACGCACACGACGTCACCGTCGTACCGGAATGCCTGTACCGCGCGCGTCCTCACAAGGAACGAGACTACGGGGTCCGCGTCCCCGCTCCACTTCCGGGTCGTCCGACCGCCCCGGGAGCCCCGGGGGGACGACGGGCCCGCCGCGGGGCGCCGGCCCGCGGTGGCACGGGGCCGGGCGGGGGCGGCACCGCGCGGGCCCGGGGCCGGGATCAGTCCCCGACCGGGGCGCGGTCCGTCCCCGTGCGCACGTCCAGCTCGCGCCAGAAACCCGCGCGGATGGCGTAACGGNNGCGCGAGCAGGCCGAAACGGGCCGCGTAGCGCAGCAGCTCCCCGTCGACGCGGTGCGGGATGCGGGGGTACATGCCGGCCAGCTTCCGGATGCCGGCCGGGTCCCCCAGGCGCTCCACCCAGCGGCGGGCGAAGACCTGACCCACCTCGAAGGGGTCCCCGCCGACCGTGGTGATGTCCTCCTCGCGGTCGGCCCACCGCTGCTCCGCCGTGGTCAGCTGGGCGAGCGTCGGCATCGAGGCTGCCTCGGGGGGTTCGGTGACGGGCCGGTCGACCCAGCCCTTGTCGGAGGACCAGCGCAGGGTGGCGGACTGCGGCGGCTGGGGGTGCGGGACGCCCGGGCCGCGCAGGGCCG
>NZ_LIRG01000963.1 GCF_001419695.1 Streptomyces prasinopilosus | reverse complement strand
ACGCTGGCCGCGGTGCTGCCGAGCTGGGCGGGCGAGGGCGGGCCGGAGGAGACCCTGCGGCGGCTCGCGGACGACGCCACGGCCGAGCGGATCCGGCACCACCTGGAGGTCACCGGCTCGGACGGCTGCCACGGCGTGCCCGTGGAGTGGGACACCATCGAGATCTCCGGGGTGGGCGACCCCGCGCTGGCCGGGTACGTGGGCCGCACGGTCCGGGAGTCGGCCGCCCTGCGCGGCGAGAGCCCCTGGGCCCTCGCCCGGGAACTGCTGCTCAAGGACAGGCTGGCCCCGTCGATCCTCCAGCACGTCGGCCACGAGGAGAACGTGCGGGAGATCATGCGGCACCGGGTGCACACCGGCGGCTCGGACGGCATCCTCCGGGGCGCCAAGCCGCACCCCCGCGCGTACGGCACCTTCCCGCAGTACCTCGGGCGGTACGTGAGGGAGCTGGGCGTGCTGTCGCTGGAGGAGTGCGTCGCGCACCTGACGTCCCGGCCGGCCGCCCGGCTGCGGCTCGCGGACCGCGGACTGGTCCGCGAGGGCTACCGGGCCGACCTGGTCCTCTTCGATCCGGAGACGGTGGCCGCCGGCTCCACCTTCGAGCGGCCCCGGACCCTGCCGACGGGCATCCCGTACGTGCTGGTCGACGGGCGGTTCGTGATCGAGGACGGGCGGCGCACCGACGTCCTGGCGGGCCGGTCGGTCCGCAGGACGCCCCGCTGACCCGGCGGACCGGTCCGGGCCGAATCGTTTCGGGCCGGTTCGGGCCGGACCGCCGTCCGTCCGGGCGGCGGTCCGGCGCCCACGGCCCGCTCCGGGACCGCTTCCGGGGCGGGCCGCCGGACATACCACCCGTACCGGATCACCCCGCGTGGCGGACGACACGCCGCACACGGCATTACCGGGCCGTAAACTCCCAGCATGCAGGTGATCCAGTCGACCAAGCTCGCCAACGTCTGTTACGAAATCCGGGGCCCGGTGCTCGAGGAGGCGATGCGGCTGGAGGCGGCCGGACATCGCATCGTCAAGCTCAACACCGGCAACCCGGCCGCGTTCGGGTTCGAGTGCCCGCCCGAGATCCTGGAGGACGTCCTCCGCAACGTGTCGTCGGCCCACGGCTACGGCGACGCGAAGGGGCTGCTGGCCGCGCGCCGGGCGGTCGTGATGCACAACCAGACCCTCGGCATCGAGACCGACGTCGAGCACGTCTACATCGGCAACGGCGTCTCCGAGCTGATCGTGATGGCGATGCAGGCGCTGCTCGACGACGGGGACGAGGTGCTGGTCCCCTCGCCGGACTACCCGCTGTGGACGGCGGCCGTCGCCCTGTCCGGCGGCACGGCGGTGCACTACCGGTGCGACGAGCAGTCCGACTGGATGCCGGACCTCGCCGACATCGAGAGCAAGGTCACCGACCGCACCAAGGCGATCGTCATCATCAACCCGAACAACCCGACCGGCGCGGTCTACGACGAGGCGATGGTCAGGAGCCTGACCGACATCGCCCGCCGGCACAACCTGCTGGTCTGCTCGGACGAGATCTACGACAAGATCCTCTACGACGACGCCACGCACACCCCGACCGCCGCCGTCGCCCCCGACCTGCTCACCCTCACCTTCAACGGCATGTCGAAGGCGTACCGGGTGGCCGGGTACCGGGTGGGGTGGATGTCGATCTCCGGGCCCCGCGCGCACGCCGACTCCTACATCGAGGGCCTGACGATCCTGGCGAACATGCGCCTGTGCGCGAACATGCCGGGCCAGCACGGCGTGGTCGCCGCGCTCAGCGGACGCCAGACGATCAACGACCTGGTCCTGCCGGGCGGCCGGCTGCGCGAGCAGCGGGACACCGCGTACGAGCTGCTGACCCGGATCCCGGGTGTGACCTGCGTGAAGCCCAAGGGGGCGCTGTACCTCTTCCCCCGCCTGGACCCCGCCGTCTTCAAGATCAAGGACGACCGGCAGATGGTCCTCGACCTGCTGCGCAGGGAGAAGATCATGGTCGTGCACGGTACGGGCTTCAACTGGCCCGAGCCCGACCACTTCCGGGTGGTGACCCTGCCGCCGGTCGACGCCCTGCGGGACGCGGTGGGCCGGATCGCCCGCTTCCTGGACGGATACCACCAGCCCTGACCCTATGTGTCCAACCCGTCCGATTCTGTCATTCGCTCAACTTTAGACGAGTTCTAAGCTAGGATGGCTTCCTGACAGCATTCTGGAGGCCATCCATGTACGAACCGATCCGCACCAAGTCGGTCCACCGCACGATGGCCGGTGCCCCCGACGACTTCCCCGGCCGCTCCCGCGAGGCGGAACTGGACATCCAGCTCGCGGGCCACCTCGCCGCCCTGCTCGCCGTCACCGACGAGCTGCGCGTCGTGTCCCCCTCCGCCGATCTGGACGCGGCGGCCGAGCGGCTCGCCGAGCAGGTGACCCGCCTCCGGGGAGGACGCAGGCCGACCCGCGCGTCGGCGACCACGAGCGGGAGCGCGCCCCGTGTGACCGCCCTGCACCGCCGGGCGCACGCCCTCGCGGGCCGCGCCCTGGTCGTCGCCGCGTCCCGGGCCGACACGGTGGCCGCGATCCTGGCCGCCGAGCGGATGGACGCGCACACCGCGGCCCTGGAGTCGCGCGAGCTCGCGTCCCGCTGAGCCCCGTCCCCGGGGCCCCACCGACGGCCCCGGTCCGCGCGCAACCACAGTGACGTGCGGACCGGGCGCCACGCACCGCCCCGCGCCACCGCCCCGCTCCACCGCCCCGCGCGACGAGGAC
>NZ_LIRG01000962.1 GCF_001419695.1 Streptomyces prasinopilosus | reverse complement strand
CACCGCACCGCACCGCACCGACCCACGGAGGTCAGACGCCCGTGCACAACACCACCGCCATGCTCATCGAACTCGGAGCGATCATCCTCGCCCTCGGGCTGCTGGGCCGTCTCGCCGGACGGGTGGGCTTCTCCCCGATACCTCTCTACCTCCTCGCGGGGCTCGCCTTCGGCCACGGGGGCATCCTCCCCCTGCAGGCCAGCGAGGAGTTCGTCGCCACGGGCGCCGAGATCGGTGTCATCCTCCTGCTGCTGATGCTGGGGCTGGAGTACAGCGCGTCGAGCCTCGTCACCACCCTCAAGACCCAGTACCCCTCGGGCGCCGTCGACTTCGTCCTCAACGCCGCCCCCGGCGCCGTCGCCGCGCTGCTCCTGGGCTGGGGGCCGGTCGCCGCCGTCGCCCTCGCCGGAGTCACCTGGATCTCCTCCTCCGGGGTCATCGCCAAGGTGCTCGGAGACCTCGGGCGCACGGGCAACCGCGAGACACCGGTCGTCCTGTGCGTCCTGGTCATGGAGGACCTCGCCATGGCCGTCTACCTGCCGATCCTCACCGCCCTGCTGGCCGGCGTCAGCCTCGCGGGGGGCAGCGTCACCCTGCTGATCTCCCTGGGCACCGTCGGCGCCGTCCTCTACGTCGCCCTGCGCCACGGACGCATCGTCAGCCGCGCGGTCTCCTCCGACAACGCCGAGATGCTGCTGCTGGTGGTCCTGGGACTGACCCTGCTGGTCGCGGGCGTCGCCCAGCACCTCCAGGTGTCGGCCGCGGTGGGCGCCTTCCTGGTCGGCATCGCCCTGTCCGAGGAGGTCGCCGAGGGCGCGCACGGTCTGCTGTCCCCGCTGCGGGACCTGTTCGCGGCGGTGTTCTTCGTCTTCTTCGGACTGCACACCGACCCGGCGGACATCCCGCCGGTGCTGCTCCCGGCGCTCGCCCTGGCGGTCGTCACCATGCTCACGAAGATCGCCACCGGCTGGTGGGCCGCCCGCCGGGCGGGCATCGCGGCCAAGGGCCGCTGGCGCACCGGCGGCACGCTGGTGGCGCGCGGCGAGTTCTCGATCGTCATCGCCGGTCTCGCCGTCGGCACGGAACCCCGGATCGGCCCGCTGGCCACGGCGTACGTCCTGATCCTGGTCGTCCTCGGCCCCCTCACCGCCCGCTGGACCGAACCGCTGGCGACCCGCCTCACCCGCCGCGGTTCGCCGGACGAGCCGCGGAGCGCCGTCCCGGTCGACCGGTCGGAGCCGGTCCACGCGGGCGGCTGACCGCGCGCCCGCCCGCCCGACCGACGGACTGACCGACCACCCGCCCGATCGCCTGCCTGATTGCCCTACCTCCGTGATCGCCCGACCGCGGTGACCGCCCGACCGCCGGCACGGCGGAGCAGGACGGCCCGGCCACCGGAATCCGGCCATCGGTGCCGGTCCCCCGGGCCCGAGGACTCCGGTGGTGCGAAAATCCGCTCGGTGTTCTTCCTCGCCCGCCGGGACCCGGGCGCGCCGACGACCGGCCGTCCCGCCCGCGGGACGGCACCGGGGAGCGCCGGAAGGGGAGCGCCGACATGGTCGAGTGGACCACCCTCGGCACCGGCCCGAGGCCGGTGCCGCAGCCCGTCGCCACCCCGCTGGTGTGGGCCGGCGCCGTCGCCGGCGCGCCGATGGTGGTGGTGCTGCTCGGCACGGTCGCGGGTCCGGGCCGCCCCGGACTCACGCTGACGGCCCTGTCCCTGCTCGCCGCCGCCCTCGGCGGGTGCGCGCGCTTCACCGCGGCCCCCGGCACGACGGTCCTGTGCTGGCTGTTCCTCAACGGCTTCGCCGTACCGCCCACCGGCACCCTCACCTGGACCGGGTCCAGGTGAGGGTGCCGG
>NZ_LIRG01000961.1 GCF_001419695.1 Streptomyces prasinopilosus | reverse complement strand
CTGCTCGTCGGCGGCGGCGAGCGGCGCACCCGCGAGGCGTTCGCCCGGCTCACCGGCTCCGGGAGCGAGTACCGGGCCTGGCGGCGCTTCCACGGCATGACCGGCCGCGTCGCCGAGCGCGTCTTCCCCACCCTCACCGGGCCGCTGCCCACCCGTGGGGAACTGCGCCGCACCGTCGACGACGAGGAGGCCTGGCGGGCCCTGTTCGAGGAACCGATCGGTGTCGCCGTCGAGGAGAACTTCACCGACGACCTGGTCCGGGGCGTGGTCCTCACCGACGCCCTCATCGGCACCTTCGCCGACGCGCACGACCCCACGCTCCAGCAGAACCGCTGCTTCCTCTACCACGTCATCGGCGGCGGCACCGGCGACTGGAACGTGCCGGTCGGCGGCATGGGCGCCCTCACCGACGCGCTGGCCGCGGCCGCGCGCGACGCGGGTGCCGTCATCGCCACCGGTCACGAGGCGGTGCGCATCGACACGGACGGCCGCACCGCGGAGGTCACCCACCGCACGGCCGACGGCGAGGGCGTCACCACCGCCCGGCACGTCCTGGTGAACGCCTCCCCGAGGGAACTGGCGGCGCTCACCGGCGACACGCCCCCCGCCCCGGCCGAGGGCGCCCAGCTCAAGGTGAACATGCTCCTCACCCGGCTGCCGAGGCTGCGCGACGGCTCCGTCGACCCGCGCGAGGCGTTCGCCGGCACCTTCCACGTCGCCGAGGGGTACGGGCAACTGGCCGCCGCGCACGCACAGGCCGCCGCCGGCGACCCGCCCGCCGCGCCGCCCTCCGAGATCTACTGCCACTCGCTCACCGACCCGACGATCCTCTCTCCGGAGCTCGCCGCCCGGGGCTACCAGACCCTCACCCTCTTCGGACTGCACACCCCGGCCCGGCTGTTCGCCCGCGACCACGACGCCGTACGCGAGGAACTCCTCGCCGCGACGCTCGCCCAGCTCGACGCCCATCTGGCCGAACCGCTCGCCGACTGCCTGGCGACCGACGCGGACGGACGCCCCTGCCTGGAGGCGAAGTCCCCGCTGGACCTGGAACGCGAACTCGGGCTGCCCGGCGGGAACATCTTCCACCGCGCGCTGTCCTGGCCCCACGCGCAGGAGGGCACCGGCCGGTGGGGCGTGGAGACCCGGCACGCCAACGTCCTGCTGTGCGGCGCGGGCGCGGTGCGCGGCGGCGGGGTGAGCGGGGTGCCGGGCCACAACGCGGCGATGGCGGTGCTGGAGGCCGGCTGACGCAGGCCGCACCGGGGGAGCCGGACCCGTCCCGGCCCGGCCGAGCGGGCCGGCCGGCACCGCCCGTCGCCCGTGCCGCGGCCGTGAGCTGATACAAATGACATTCGTAGCACCTCAGTTCGGCCCCCGGGCCTTCGCCGGTCACGGAGCCTGCTCCGCGGCCCGGCCGCCCTCCCGCGGTGCCCGTCGAAGCGGAACGAGTCCGTTCCCGGACGGGCCGGCGCGGGCGGACACGGCACCGTCCACCCGCGCGGGCGGACCCTTCGCCGCGCGTCCCGGGACCGAACCCGTCAGCCGGAAAGCGAGCTTCACGCATGCCCGTCCCCCACACGGCACACGCGTCCACCACGCCGGCCTCCCCCGCGGGGACGCCGAGGTGATCCCCGCCCCTCGTCCGGCGGACCCGTCGCACGGGTCCCGCCGGACGAGGGGCGGGCCGCGCAAGGACCACCACGGAGCCGCCCGGCTCCCGAACCCCTCCGCCGGATGATCCCCGTGCGGCCCGCCGAGGGCGGCCCCACCCCCGGCGGGCCGC
>NZ_LIRG01000960.1 GCF_001419695.1 Streptomyces prasinopilosus | reverse complement strand
CCCGCCCGCCCGGCGCCCGCACCCGACGAGATCCGCGGGGGAGGGGACCACAGGCTGTTCTGGTCGCTGTCGTTCGCCCTGACGGCCGGCACCTGGCAGGCAGTCGGCGGCTTCTGCGAGGAGTACGAGGGGTACGGCGGGGAGGACACGGACTACGGCCAGCGGGCCCGTGCGGCCGGTGTCGGGCTCACCTGGGTGGGCGGCGCGCCGGCCTTCCACCAGCACCACCCGACCTCCAGTCCGCCGGTGGAGCACCTCGACGACATCCTCCGCAACGCGGAGATCTTCCACCGCCGCTGGGGCTGGTGGCCCATGAGCGGCTGGCTCGACGAGTTCGCCGCCGGCGGACTGATCCACTGGAACCGCTCCACAGCCCGCTGGGAGCGCGATCCGGCGCCCGGAGCCGGACCGTGAACTCCTTCGCCCTCGCACCCGGGAAGGAGTGACGTCCGCTCCCCGCGGTGCGTTCGGCGGCGTTCCGCCGTTCCGGACGGGTCACGGCTCGCCCGGAAGGGGGGACAACCGCGCGTACGACNNGGACCGAAGACCGCGCCGCGCAGCTCGTCCGCGTCCTCCCCGAGCCCGGCGAAGTTGACGTACGTCCCGCCGCTCGAGAACGGCCTCAGCGCGTCCCACGCCGAACGCGCCCACCCGATCGCGGCCCCGTCCAGCGCCGGGTCCCGCCAGCCCGCGTCGACGCTCACGTTGTAGCGCGCGGACCGGTGCGCGAACGCGCTGTCGTCGGGGGCGACGCGCGCCACGGCGCCGCCCAGGGTGCGCACCACGATCAGGCTCTCCGGAGTCGGCCTCCGGGAGTGCCACTCCACCAGGGTCTTGATGGCCTCGTCGCTCAGCTCGTCCATGAAGTGCGACTTCATGAAGTAGCGTTCGCCGTCGGGGAACCGCCAGGTGTTCGCGCTCTGCAGCGCGACGTAGGGAACGGTTCCGCTCAGGTCCATGAGCGGCGGCCCCAGTTCGCGTTGCGGTGCCAGCGCGGCGGCCGCGGCGTCGCCCGGCGGGCCCCCGTACACGGCGCCGACCATCACGCAGTCGGACCGGTGCAGTTCCCGCGGGACCGCGGGGTCCGCGGGGATGCTCCAGAGCAGGAGTTCCGGGGTGACCGTCTCCGGCGCGGAGTACGTCGCGTCCCGCCAGGCCCGCAGCACTTCCTCGGCGCGTTCGTAGGGGTGGAGGACCAGCACACCGGCCACCTCGGGCCCGAGCGGGTGGAGGCCGAACTCGAACGACGTGACCACTCCGAGCCCCCGGCCCCCGCCGCGCGCCGCCCAGAACAGCTCGGGTTCCTCCTCCCGGCTCACCGCGCGTACCGCACCGTCCGCGGTGACGATCTCGAGCGAGCGGACGTTGTCGCAGCTCAGGCCGAACGTCCGCATCACGAAGCCGAAGCCGCCGCCGAGCGTGAGACCGGCGATTCCGGTGGCCGAGATCTCCCCGCCCGGCGCGGCCAGGGCGTGCAGCTGGGTCTCACGGTCGAACTCACCCCAGGTCACGCCCGCCTGGGCCCGCGCGGTGCGGGCGGCGGGGTCGACGTGCACGCCCTTCATGTGCGACAGGTCGATCACCAGTCCGTCGTCGCACACCCCGCTGCCCGCCACCTGGTGTCCGCCCCCGCGGATGCTGACGAGGGGGCGGTGCTCGCGCGCGACCCGTACCGCCTCGACCACGTCCGCCGTACCGGCGCACCGGGCGATGAGCGCCGGGCGGCGGTCGATCAGCCCGTTCCACACACGCCTGGCCTCGTCGTAGCCGGGGTGCCCGGGGTCGATCACCTCGCCCCGGAGCGAGGAGCGGAGCTCGTCCGACAGTGCCCGGGCAGCGGTGCCCGGAAGTACCGCTCCTGGATTGTCCGGCATGTGCGTCACCTTCTTCGGGGTGCGCTGCTCGCTGCCGCCGTACCGTTTCACGCTAGTCCGGGGTGTCCGGGCCCGCATGCCGTCCCGACGGCCGCCCCGCCCGCCGCCCCGCCCGCCGCCGGGCCGGCATGCGGGCCCGCTGTGCGGCCCCGCGGCCCCGGCGCTCCACCGCGCTCCGTCCGGGGCCCGAAGGCGGCGACCTGCCGCGGAGCGGGACGCGACCGGACCCAACTCGTGATCGTCCGCCTCTGTCCCGCCCCGGCCGGG
>NZ_LIRG01000096.1 GCF_001419695.1 Streptomyces prasinopilosus | reverse complement strand
CCGGACGGGCGGTCCGGCCGGTCCGTCCTTCACGGCCGGTCCGTCCCGCACGGCGGGTCCGTCGTTCACGGCCGGTCCGTCCTTCACGGCCGGTCCCTCCCGCACGGCCGGTCCGTCCCGCACGGCGGGGCCGCCCGTTTCTCCCGCATCCGCGGCTTCCGCGGCTTCTCCGTTCTCCCTGCTTTCTCCGGCTTCCTCCGTCGTGGTGCCGCTTTCGGGTCCTGTGATGTCCGGCACGGCTTCGTCCGGCGTGTAGGCGCATAAAAGGTGGATAAGCCGCGGACGGAGTCACGGGTCTGTGACCGGAGGGCACCCGCTGTGGCTCCGCCGGGGGCCGGCGCGATATGGATGGAGCATGAGCAGCCACGGGGGAGCCCGCCACGGCGCGGCCGACGAACCAACGAGTTTCGGTCTGCAACCGCCGAACCCGAACCCGCCCGCGTCCGTGCCGCATCCGGGCAACCCGTACGCGGCGCCCACGCAGGTGGTCCCGCAGCAGCCCCAGCAGCAGGCACAACCGCACCAGCAGGCACAACCGCAACCGCATCGGCAGGCGAACCCCCACCAGCAGGCGCCGGTCCGGCCGTCGGCGACTCCGCCGGCACCGGCCCAGCCGTCCCGCCCTGAGCCGAGCCGACCTCGATCGCCGCAGGACGATCCGGGCGCCGGCCGGCTCATCGCCGGCCGTTACCGGCTGCTCTCCAAGCTCGGGCACGGCGGTATGGGCACGGTGTGGCGGGCGGCGGACGAGACGGTGGACCGCGAGGTCGCCGTCAAGGAGCCCCGCGTCCCGGACCACCTTCCCGAACGCGAACGCGCCAACGCCTTCGAGCGGATGCGCCGCGAGGCCCGTGCGGCCGCCCGGCTCGATCACCCCGCGGTGGTCAACGTCCACGACGTCGCGGTCGTGGACGGGCGGCCGTGGATCGTGATGGAGCTGGTCCAGGGCCGTTCCCTGGGCGCCGTGCTGCAGGAGGAGGGCACCCTGTCCGCGCGCGAGGCGGCCACGATCGGTCTGGAGGTGCTCGGCGCGCTGGAGGCCGCGCACGCGGCCGGCATCCTGCACCGGGACGTGAAACCGGACAACATCCTCCTCGGCCGGCACGACCGGGTCGTCCTCACCGACTTCGGCATCGCCCAGATCGAGGGCGAGACCAACCTGACGGACACCGGCGGTTTCGTGGGCTCGCCCGAGTACATCGCGCCCGAGCGGGTGCTGGGCCGGCGTCCGGGCCCCGCCTCCGACCTGTGGTCCCTCGGGGTCGTGCTGTACGCGGCCACGGAGGGCGTCTCCCCGTTCCGGCGCAGCAACACGCCCGCGACACTCCAGTCCGTCCTCAACGCCGTGCCCGCACCGCCCGCCGCCGCGCAGGGCCCGCTCGCCGAGGTCATCACGGGACTGCTGCAGAAGGACCCGGCGCATCGCCCGGACGCCGCCCGGGTGCGCGCGCTGCTGGAGCCCGTCGCGAACCCGCCCGCGCCCCCGCCCGCCGGAACCGTCCACACCCCGGGTCCCGGCGACGACGCCGATGCCGGTTCCGGCAGGGGGACCGGGGGCAAGGGCGTCCTGGTCGGCTACAGGACGCTGGGCGGTCTCGGTGCGGCGGTCGTCGCCGGAGCGGTGGCCGTGTACCTGGTGATCGCGGATCCGTTCGCGGGACCGCTGCCGGACGACTGGAAGACCCACAGGGAGAAGGACGTCGCGGCGTCCGTGTCGGTGCCGAAGGACTACCGGCGCACCGTTCCCGATCCGGAGAAGTCCTTGGGCGGCACCGATGAGCACTGGGTCAGGTACACGGACCACAGCGGCAGCATATGGGTCGGTCTGGAACTGGACCGGAAGGCCGAGGACACGGGCGACGCCATCGAGTCCTCCGCCGACGCCGAGATGTACGACGACAACAAGAACTTCAAGGCGAACGGCAGTTACGTCCTCGACATGCCGGAGAACCCGGCGACGTGGCCGAAACCGGACCTCACGTACAAGGGGGGGAAGGCCGCGGAGAACACCGTCGTCTACAAGACGGACGACAGCCAGAACCCCCTTCCCCGGGAAATGCGGATCTTCTACTACATGACACCCGGCGGGGACATGTACAAGCTCACCGTCAGCTATCCGGGCAAGGGCGACTTCACGGAGCGCGGACGCGAAGTGGCGGAGACCGTGATCGCCAACGTGGACCTCGGCACGTCCTGAGCCGGACGGGACGGGCCGCACGTCCGGGCCGGGCGGCCGGTGACCCCCGCCGGCCCCCGCCGCACGGACGAACTCCCGGCCGGCGGGCCCGGGGGCACGCCCGGGGAGAGGGAGGGGCGGTGGTGTCCGGGAACCTCCGCGACCGGCTCGAGATCGGGGCGGTCCGGCCGTCAACGCCCTGATCAGCGGGTTTGTCGCCAGCGTTCACTGGCGCGGTGGGCGAGCGGTCCGTGAATCCGTTACCGACGGGTACACAAAGTGTTCGCGCGGGCATACCCTGCGGCTCATGACGGACGCGCAGACCCGGCACACGACCGGTACCAATCCCCTCGCCCCCTCCCCGGCGGGGGCCCGGACCGCGGCCGACGTGGTCACGCCCGAACTGGTGGCCCAGCTCACCAAGGGCGTCGTCGGGTCGGGACGGACCGCCAACCACACGCCGTTCACCGGTGAGAAGCTGGCCGACCTGCCCGAGTCGACCCCCGAGGACGTGCAGCGGGCCTTCGAGGCGGCCCGGGCCGCCCAGGCCGTGTGGGAGCGGACTCCGGTGCGTCAGCGGGCCGCCGTGCTGCTCCGCTTCCACGACCTGGTCCTGGAACGGCAGGCCGAGGTGCTCGACCTGATCCAGCTGGAGACCGGCAAGGCCCGCCTGCACGCCCACGAGGAGGTCCAGGGCGTCGCCGTCGCGGCCCGCCACTACGGCCGCCGGGCGGCCGCGTACCTCCGGCCCAAGCGGCACGCGGGCGCCATACCGGCCCTCACGAAGGTCACCGAGCGGCGTCACCCGCGCGGCGTCGTCGGCCAGATCGCCCCCTGGAACTACCCGCTGGAACTCTCGGTCGGCGACGCGCTCCCGGCGTTCGTGGCGGGCAACGCGGTCGTGATGAAGCCCGACACGGAGACCTGCCTCACCGCCCTGTGGGCCCGTGACCTGCTGATCGAGGCCGGACTGCCCGCCGGCCTCTTCCAGGTCGTCCTCGGGGAGGGGCCGGTCGTCGGGCCGGAGGTCGTCGAACGCGCCGACTACGTCTCCTTCACGGGCTCCACCCGCACCGGCCGCGAGGTCGCCCGGCTCGCCGCCTCCCGGCTCGTCGGCGTCTCCCTCGAACTGGGAGGGAAGAACGCCATGCTGGTCCTGGAGGACGCCGACCTGGACAAGGCGGCCGCGGGCGCCGTCCGGGCCTGCTTCTCCTCCGCGGGCCAGCTCTGCATCTCCATCGAGCGGCTGTACGTCCACGAGGCGGTCGCCGACGCCTTCCTGGAGCGCTTCGCCGCCCGGACCCGGGCGATCCGCCTCGGCACCTCCCTGGCCTACGGCGCCGACATGGGCTCCCTGGTCGGCGAACGCCAGCTGGAGGCGGTCACCCGGCACGTGGACGACGCCGTCGCCAAGGGTGCCGAGGTGATCACGGGCGGCACGGCGCGCCCGGACATCGGCCCGTACTTCTACGAGCCGACCATCCTCGACGGCGTCGAGGAGTCCATGAGCGTCTGCACGGAGGAGACCTTCGGCCCGGTCGTCTCCGTCTACCGCTTCGGATCCGACGAGGAGGCCGTCGAACGCGCCAACGCCACCCCGTACGGCCTGAACTCCTCGGTCTGGACGAAGGACGCCCGGCGCGGCCACGCGGTGGCCGCCCGGCTGCGCACCGGCACGGTCAACATCAACGAGGGGTACGCACCCGCCTACGGCAGCGTCCAGTCGCCGATGGGCGGCATGAAGGACTCCGGCCTCGGCCGCCGGCACGGCTCCGAGGGCATCCTCAAGTACACCGAGGCCCAGACCGTCGCCCACCAGCGGTTGCTGCCCATGGGGCCCGCCCTCGGCATGGACGACGAGCAGTACGCGGCGCTCATCAGCCGGAGCCTGCGCCTGATGAAGGCGTTCCGCCTCCGCTGACCGACGCGCGGCAGCACCGACCGCCCGGGCCGCCCCGACGGCTCGGACTGCCCGGGCCGCCCCGACCGCCCAGCCGACAGTCCCGCACCGCAGCTTTCGACGAGGAGAGCACGTGTCACAGGAGAACTCCGTCCGGGCACCGGACGACGACGGTCACCCCACCGCGCCCGCCACCGCGCCCGGCACGGCGCCCGCCACCACGTCCGGCACCGACGCCGACTCCGGGTACGACTACGACGTCCTCGTCGTCGGTTCGGGCTTCGGCGGTTCGGTCACGGCCCTGCGCCTGACCGAGAAGGGGTACCGCGTCGGCGTCCTGGAAGCGGGCCGCCGCTTCACCCGCGCGACCCTCCCGAAGACCTCCTGGGACCTGAAGAACTACCTGTGGGCCCCCCGGCTCGGCATGTACGGCCTCCAGCGGATCCACCTGCTCGGCAACGTCATGGTCCTGGCCGGCGCGGGCGTCGGCGGCGGCTCCCTCAACTACGCCAACACCCTCTACGTACCGCCCAAGCCCTTCTTCGACGACCCGCAGTGGCGCGACATCACCGACTGGCAGGAGGAGCTGAAGCCGTACTACGACCAGGCGCAGCGCATGCTCGGCGTACGGCTCAACCCGACGACGACCACGACCGACGTGCACCTGAAGGCGGCGGCCGAGCGGATGGGCGTGGGCGACACCTTCCACATGACCCCGGTCGGCGTCTTCTTCGGCGACGGCGAGGACGCCGACGGGAAGGCGAGGGCGAAGCCGGGACAGGAGGTGTCCGACCCGTACTTCGGCGGGGCGGGGCCGTCGCGCAGGGCGTGCGCGGAGTGCGGCGAGTGCATGACGGGCTGCCGGCACGGCGCGAAGAACACCCTCAACGAGAACTACCTGTACCTCGCCGAGAAGGCCGGTGCGGTCGTCCACCCCATGACGACGGCCGTGTCGGTGACGGAGGACGCGCAGGGCGGATTCGCCGTCGCCACGCTGCCCACCGACAAGCGCCGCAAGGGCAACGGCCGGACCTTCCGGGCCCGCCGGGTCGTGCTGGCCGCCGGCACGTACGGCACCCAGACGCTGCTGCACCGCATGAAGGCCGACGGGCGGCTGCCGCACCTCTCGGACAGACTGGGCGAACTGACCCGCACCAACTCCGAGGCCCTCGTCGGCGCGCAGACCGACGACCGCCACTACCGCAGGGCGACCGGGGCGCCCCGGGTCGACTTCACCCGCGGTGTGGCCATCACCTCGTCGATCCACCCCGACGAGCACACCCACATCGAGCCGGTCCGCTACGGCCGCGGCTCCAACGCGATGGGCATCCTCTCGATCCTCCAGATCCCGTACGCCGGAACCGAGTCGGGCGCGGCGAGGGTCCTGGGCTGGCTGGGGCACGCGGCGAAACACCCCTGGCTGATGATGCGTTCGCTCTCCAAGCGGCGCTGGTCGGAGCGGACCATCATCGCCCTGGTGATGCAGTCGCTGGACAACTCCCTGACGACGTACCTGAAGCCGTCCGGTCCGGGCCGCGGACTGCTCACCGCCCGTCAGGGCCACGGCAGTCCCAACCCCAAGCAGATCAAGGCGGCCGGGGAGGGCGCGTCCGCCCTGGCCGCCGAGATCGGCGGGTTCGCCGGCTCCAACATCGGCGAGCTGACGGGCATGCCGCCGACGGCCCACTTCCTGGGCGGCTGCACCATCGGCGCCACCCCGGAGACCGGGGTGATCGACCCGTACCACCGGCTCTACGGCCACCCCGGCATCTCGGTCGTGGACGGATCGGCGGTCTCCGCGAACCTGGGGGTGAACCCGTCCCTGACGATCACGGCGCAGGCCGAACGGGCGATGTCGTACTGGCCCAACAAGGGCGAGCCCGACCGGCGGCCGGAGCAGGGCGCGGCGTACGAGCGGCTCCGGCCGGTCGGGCCGAAGTACCCGGCGGTCCCGGCGGACGCCTTCGGCGCCCTGAAGCTGCCGTTCCTGGGCATGCCGGCGATGCCGCCGAAGAAGCAGGCCGAGAAGAAGCAGGCCGAGAAGGAGCAGGCGGAAAAGAAGTAGACGGGGAAGAAGCAGGCGGGGAGAGGAGGAAGGGGCAAGGGGGAGGGACCTGC
>NZ_LIRG01000959.1 GCF_001419695.1 Streptomyces prasinopilosus | reverse complement strand
CCTCCCGGTCCGCCCAGACGCAGGGGCAGTTCCCTCAGGCCGCGCAGCAGGGTGCTCGTCCGCCGGGCGAGGCCCGCCGGGTCGGTCGCGAAGGCGAGGGAGGAGTAGCGGTCCAGGAGGAGGCGAAGGGCGATCGCGGTCTGCGCGCGGGCCGGCGGGGCGCCGAGGCAGTGGTGGGGACCGTGGCCGAAACCCAGGTGACCCCGTGGGCGGCGGGTGATGTCGAAACGGTCGGGGTCGGGGAACACCAGCGGGTCGCGGGAGGCCGCCGCCAGGGACACCAGGACCGCGTCTCCGCCGTGTTCCGCGACCGGCTGGCGGACACGACGGCGGCCGGCGATCGGGCCCGGACCGCCCCCGACGCCTGGACGGGACTGAGCGACTACCTCGGCGCCGTCTTCGGCACCCTGGCCGACGACCGCGGCACCGACGACCTCATGACCACCCGACTGCCGGACGTCGAGGCCCTTCGCGCCGTGCACGCCCACAACCGCCGGACGGTGGAGCTGCTGCTCGGCCGGGGCCGCGAGGAGGGCACCGTGCGTCCCGACGTCACCACGGAGGACGTCCTGTTCGCCCTCGCCGCCCTCGGCCGCGCCGTACCGCCCCTCACCACGGCCGCCACGCCCGACGCCTGGCGCCGCCCCCTCGCCCTGCTCCTCGACGGCCTGCGCGCCTCCCCACCGTCGCCGCTGCCGGACCGGTCCCTCACCGCCGCCGAGCTCGACGACGTCCTGCGGGAGATGGGTCCGCACCGGTCAAGGCCCCAGGAGGGCCCGAAGGGCGCCCCCGGCGCCCGGACGGAGACGCACCGGCCGCGGACGCGGTGAACAAGAGCGGACATCTGCGTGCGCCGCGACAGTTTTCCTTCCGAGGTGGTTAGAGTTCCTGTGCGGGGAACACGTCCCCGGGGCGGTCCGTGTCCCGGTGGTCCACGGGAAGGTGCGCATGCCCTCGGAGAGTCAGCCGGATGCCGGCGTCCGCCGGCCGGACGGCGGCCGGCTCTCCGTCGCCGACCGGCTCGACGACGACCACTTCCCGGCCTACACCATGGGCAGGGCCGCCGAACTGGTCGGAGTGACACCCGCCTTCCTCCGCGCCCTGGACGGGACGGGGCTGATCACCCCGACGCGTTCGGAGGGCGGCCACCGCCGCTACTCGCGCCGTCAGCTGAAGCTCGCCGCACGGGTGCGCGAACTCGTGGACCGGGGGATCCCGGCCGACGCCGCGTGCCGCATCGTCGGTCTGGAGGAGCGGCTGGAACAGGTCGAACGGGACTACGAGGAGCTGCGCCGGCAGGGCGGGCACGAGGCGCACCGGCCCCGGTGAAAATCTGTTCTCGCCAGAACAGAAATGCAGCGCCCGTGACAGAAATCTATTTCTTCAAACGCGTCGACCGCGCTTTCCCTTGGTGATTTTCCTCGCTTGCCGCGGATATGGTCCGTGCTAAGCTGACGTCAGTTGCAGTTGTGGTTGCCAGTTTGCTACCGGTTCTCCGGGCAGGTGATCATCGCGACGATGAGGGAATTCGTAAAGTGCGTTTTCCCGTGCACTGTCTCAGGAGATTTGATATGGCCACCGGTACCGTGAAGTGGTTCAACTCGGAAAAGGGCTTCGGCTTCATCGAGCAGGACGGCGGCGGCGCCGACGTCTTCGCCCACTACTCGAACATCGCCACCTCGGGCTTCCGTGAGCTCCAGGAAGGCCAGAAGGTGACCTTCGACGTCACGCAGGGCCAGAAGGGCCCGCAGGCCGAGAACATCGTTCCCGCCTGACCCGTACGTACGCGAGTACGCAGGGATTGCAGCAGGGCCCCGCACTTCGGTGCGGGGCCCTGCTCCGTTTCGGCCCGGGGCCCGGGCCCCGGGCGCGTTCAGGCCTGCTTCGGCCCGGTCTGCTGGACCACCTCGAACGACCACAGCGTCGCGTCCGTGGCGGCGGGCTTCGGCCGGTCGTCCTGCGCGCCGTCCTGCGCGCCGCCGCCACCGTGCGCGGCCCGGCCGCGGCCGGCCAGCCAGCGCTGGAAGTCCTCCTCGCTCCGCCAGCGGGTGTAGACGAGGTAGGTGTCGGTGCCCTCCACGGGACGGAGCAGCTCGAACCACTCGAATCCGTCCGAGCCCTCCACCGCGCCCGCCCGCGCGGCGAACCTCTTCTCCAGCGTTTCCCGCTGTTCTTCCGGAACCGTGAGTACGTTGATCTTGACGATGCTCATGCTCCGATTGTTCCGCAGTGCCGGTGCGGAACA
>NZ_LIRG01000958.1 GCF_001419695.1 Streptomyces prasinopilosus | reverse complement strand
CCCCCGCCCTCAGCTGCCGTCGCGCAGGTCCCTCGGCCACTCCGGCCGGAACTCGATGTGGTCGTAGGTGACCACGCAGCCCTCGCCCATCGGTGACTGGGTCATGAAGCCGACGAGGGCGGCTCCGGTCTCCTTCTCCGCGTCGAGGGTGAAGAGGCGGACGAAGGTCCAGTGCTCGCCGTCGCGGGAGGCGTGGAAGGCGAAGGCGCGGCCCGTGCGGCTGACCCTCAGCCATACGGAACTGCCGTCCACCGTGAAGGAGTTGGCGTCGTCGGAATGGCCCCGGGTGACGACCGTGCAGACGGTGGGCACGTCCGGGGAGTACTCCAGGCACAGTTTGGCCCAGTTCCGCTCGCCGGTGTGGACGTAGAGGACCCCGGCGTCGAAGGCGGCGGAGAAGCCGACCGTGACCCGGGCTATCAGCTGGAAGTCGCCCTCGGGGGCGCCCAGCAGCCGGGGCGCGTCGGTGGCGGGGTCCAGGGCCTCCCCGGTGGGCGGTACGAAGCGGTCCTGGCGCGGTCCGGCCCAGCCGGTGAGGACGCCGTCCTCGTGGGACCAGTTCCCGTCGGGACCGTAGGTGCGCAGCGGAAAGGGCAGTTGGGGAAGGTTCACGTCCATGGGAGGAGTTTCGCAGGTCGTCCGCGCGCGCGGGGCCCGCCCGGCGGATCACGCCGGACGGGCCCGTGCACGCGGGTGGACCCGCTCCGCGGTGCGCGGTCAGCGCTCCAGGACGCCGTTGAACCGGCGGGGCAGCCCGAGCGGGTTGTCGTCGCGCAGTTCCTGCGGCAGGAGGGCCTGCGGGCTGTTCTGGTAGGCGACGGGGCGCAGCCAGCGCTCGATGGCGGTGCCGCCGACCGAGGTGGAGGTGGAGGTCGTCGCCGGGTAGGGGCCGCCGTGGTGCTGGGCGGGGGCGACCGCGACACCGGTCGGCCAGGCGTTGACGAGCACCCGGCCGGCGAGCGGGGTCAGTTCGCCGAGGATCTCCGCTCCCCTGCCCTCTCCCGCGGCCTCCTCCTCGGAGAGGTGGACGGTGGCGGTGAGGTTGCCGGGGAGGCGGGAGAGGACGGTGCGGACCTCGGCGTCGTCCTCGTAGCGGACCACGACGGTGACCGGGCCGAAGCACTCCTCCAGGAGCAGGTCGTGCTCGCCCTCCGCGGCGAGCCTGCTCGCCGGGACGGTGAGGAAGCCGGCGCTGACGGTGTGCTCGCCGCCCGCGCCCGGCGTCACCGGGGACTCCACGTCGGGCAGTTGGGCCCGCTCGGCGACCCCGGCGACGAAGTGGTCGCGCATGCGGTGGTCGAGCAGGACGCCGGCGTCGGTGTCGCTGACGGCGTCGGTCAGGGACTTGACCAGGCGGTCGCCGGCCGCGCCCGCGGGGGCGAGGACGAGCCCCGGCTTCACGCAGAACTGGCCGACGCCGAGCGTCATCGAACCGGCGAGCCCGGCGCCGATCGCCTCGGCGCGCTCGGCGGCGGCGGCCTCCGTGACGAGGACCGGGTTCAGGGAGCCCAGCTCCCCGTGGAACGGGATCGGGACCGGGCGGGCGGCCGCCGCGTCGAAGAGGGCTCGGCCGCCGCGCACCGAGCCGGTGAAGCCGGCCGCCGCGACCAGCGGGTGGCGGACCAGCTCGACGCCGGCCTCGAAGCCGTGCACCAGGCCGAGCACGCCCTCGGGGACGCCGTGCCGGGCCGCCGCCCGGCGCAGCACCTTGGCGACCAGCTCGGACAGGCCGGGATGGTCGGGGTGCGCCTTGACGACCACGGGGCAGCCGGCCGCCAGCGCGCTGGCGGTGTCGCCGCCGGGGACGGAGAAGGCGAAGGGGAAGTTGGAGGCCGAGTAGACGGCGACGACGCCCAGCGGGACCTTGTAGCGGCGCAGGTCCGGGACGGGCGGGGTCGCGGTGTCGTCGGGGTGGTCGATGACGACGTCGAGGAAGGCGCCCTCGTCGACGATGTCGGCGAAGGCCCGCAACTGGTAACAGGTACGGGCGAGTTCGCCGGTGAGGCGGACCGGCCCCAGGGCGGTCTCGGCGTCGGCGACCTCGACGAGCGTGCTCTTGGCGGCCTCGAGTTCGTCGGCGGCCGAGCGCAGGAGGGCCGAGCGGACGGTGCGGTCGGCCAGCGCGCCCCGCGCCCGGTGGGCGGCTCGGACGGCGGCGTCCACCTCCTGGGCCGTGGCCTCCACCGCGACCTGTTCCCGCTGCTTCCCGGTTCGGGGGTCGACACTCCAGACTGGTGCTGCTGCCACCGCGAGTCCCTCCGCTTGACTGCCGCTTGCAATGCCGCAGTATGTACGTCATCCACCAGGGGCGTTCGATATACTGAACACCGTCTCTGATGATGAATGTGCTGTTGGAGACTATAACTTCAGCTCCTCGTCGAACGAAGGGTCAAGGGCATGTCGGCTGGCGAGACGGGCGGCGGCGCGCAGGTCAAGTCCGCGGTGCGGACCGTTGAACTGCTCGAGTACTTCGCCGGGCGCCCCGGCATGCATTCCCTGGCGGCGGTCCAGGAGGCCGTCGGCTACCCCAAGTCGAGCCTGTACATGCTGCTGCGCACCCTCGTCGACCTCGGCTGGGTGGAGACGGACGCGACGGGCACGCGGTACGGCATCGGCGTGCGGGCGCTGCTCGTGGGCACCTCGTACATCGACGGGGACGAGGTCGTGGCGGCGGCCCGGCCCACGCTGGACCGGCTGTCGGACGACACCACGGAGACGATCCACCTCGCCCGCCTCGACGGCACCAACGTGGTGTACCTGGCCACCCGGCAGTCGCAGCACTACCTGCGCCCCTTCACCCGGGTGGGCCGCCGGCTGCCCGCGCACTCGACGTCGCTCGGCAAGGCGCTGCTGAGCACGTACCCGGACGAGCAGGTGCGCAAGCTGCTCCCCGAGACGCTGCCCGCCCTCACCGAACACACGATCACCGACCGGGAGAAGCTCATCGAGGAGCTGCACCAGGTGCGGGAGCAGGGCTTCGCGGTGGACCGCGAGGAGAACACGCTGGGGCTGCGCTGCTTCGGGGTGGCGATCCCGTACCGCACCCCCGCGCGGGACGCGATCAGCTGCTCCGTGCCGGTCGCCCGGCTCACCCCCGCGCACGAGCAGACGGTCAAGGACGCGCTGTTCGACGCGCGCGACCGGCTGACGCTGGCCACCCGCAGGCTCTGACCGCGGCCGGCCCGGGGACCGCGCCGCGCGGTGCGCGCCAGCGGTCCGCCGGCCCTCCCCGGCCGCCGGGCGGCCCGGGGGCGTTCCGGAGGACATCCGGAGGTGCCGCGCACGGCGCCCGCGCCGCCGAGGACCCGGGCGCCCGGACCCCGGTTCCGGGCGATCCGTTCGTCAAGGCGCTGAACCTTTCCGGTCCGGCAGCCGTCTGAA
Source organism: Streptomyces prasinopilosus (assembly GCF_001419695.1). Taxonomy (GTDB): domain Bacteria; phylum Actinomycetota; class Actinomycetes; order Streptomycetales; family Streptomycetaceae; genus Streptomyces; species Streptomyces prasinopilosus. The sequence continues at coordinate 349 of NZ_LIRG01000958.1, read as the reverse complement.
CAGAGGACGGGCCGCCCCATCCCCCCGGGGCGGCCCGTCGTCCTTCCTCCGGGGCGGCTGGTCGTCCTCCCCCGGAGCGGCCTGCCACCTCCTCCTCCCTCCCCGGAGCCGGACCGGCCCGTGCCCGCGCGCCGGGGTCCCCGGGGACGCGGAGCACCGGTCGGCGCCGCCCTCCCCCGCCGGGGGCCGGGACTCCGGCCCACCGGCCGCCCGCGGCGCGCCGGGCACGGCGAACTCCCCTCGACGCCCGGCCCGTTGACGGTGCCCATCGGCGACCGCGTGATCCACGGGTGGCCGCCGGCCGGAGCGCGCCCGCGGCGCATCGCGTTCGGGCGCGCTTCGTGGTACG
>NZ_LIRG01000957.1 GCF_001419695.1 Streptomyces prasinopilosus | reverse complement strand
CGCCGGGCCCGGCGCACGAAGGTGTCGTGCAGGGCGCGGACCGCCGGCGGTACGGCCCGCGCCCTGCGCCTTCGCAGCACGAGGAGCACCCGCGCCCGCTCACCCGCCAGGGGCCGGCACACGATCGCGCCCTGCCGTTCCAGCGGGTCCCCGACGACGCTGAACTCCGGCAGGACCGTCACGCCGAGCCCTTCGGCGACCATCAGCTTTCCCATCTCCGCGCCGTCGGTGGAGTACGCGAACGCCGGCGTACGGCCCTCGAGGAGCCGGTGCACATAGCGGTGCATCACATAGCCCGAGCGCATCGCGATCAACGGCTCGGTGAGCAGCTCGTCCGCCGACACCTCCGTGCACGCCGCCAGCGGGCTGTCCGCCCGCAGGCACACCACGGGACGACCGCGCAGCAATTCGACGGACTCGAACTCGGCCGGCATGTCGTCACCCTCCAAGTGGTTCACCAGTCCGAGATCGAAACCGCCCTCCAGCAGCGACCGGTGGATGTCCGACTGCTGCGCGCCGACCACCTCGACCTGGGTGAGCGGATGCCCGGCCCGGAACTCCCGCACCACCGGCATCAGCAGGGACACGGTCGCCGCGTTGACCGTGCCGACGCGCACCATCCGCCGGATGCGGTGCTGTTCGCCCGCCGCCGCGCGCAGCCGGTCCACCGCGTCCAGGATGCCGACGATGTGGGGCAGCAGCTCCTGGCCCGCCGCGCTCATCGTCGCCCCGGAGCGCTTGCGTTCCAGGAGATCGACGCCCAGTTCGCGTTCCAGGTTCCGCACGGTCTCGCTCAAGGCGGGTTGCGAGATCCGCAGTTCCTCCGCCGCCCGGCGCAGCGAACCCAGCCGGGTCACGGCCGCGATGTATTCCAGCTGTTCCGTCCGCATGGCGACAGAATGGGGACGCATTCCCGTCCCGTTCAAGGGTTTCCCTGTCACACGTTCGTGAAATTCAATGGTCCGTCATGCGGGAACGGTCGGGTTTTCCTTGACGGTCGCGACCGAGGGCTGCCACGATCGATGGCATGACGAAGCGACTGGACCTCACGCGGCGACGCCACGTCGACCTCGCGCGCGTTTCCAGCGCCTCCTGTCGCGTCACGGCCTGATCCCCCCGGTCCGCCGCACGCTCCGCACGCCGCAGCCGCCTCCGGAGCCCCCGCGCGCGCTCTTTCCCCGCACCGCCTGAATTCCGCACCCCGTGACTCCGCGCCCTTTCGCGCGGAGACGGATCGGCGTGCCCGCACATCCGTCCCACCTCCCCGACCCGCTCACCTCCGCATTGCGCGACAGGAGTTCCGCATGCCCGCAGAACCCGTGAAATTCGCCTACTGGGTCCCCAATGTCAGCGGCGGCCTGGTCACCAGCACCATCGAGCAACGCACCGACTGGGGATACGAGTACAACCGGGAACTCGCCGTCCTCGCCGAGAACAACGGTTTCGACTACGCCCTCAGCCAGGTGCGCTACATGGCCAGCTACGGGGCCGAATACCAGCACGAGTCCACCGGTTTCAGCCTCGCCCTGCTGCTGGCCACCGAGCGCCTGAAGGTGATCGCCGCCGTCCACCCCGGGCTCTGGCACCCGGGTGTCCTCGCCAAGTTCGGCGCGACCGCCGACCACCTGTCGAACGGCCGCTTCGCGGTCAACGTGGTCAGCGGCTGGTTCAAGGGCGAGTTCACCGCCCTCGGGGAGCCCTGGCTGGAACACGACGAACGCTACCGCCGCTCCGAGGAGTTCATCCGCGCCCTGCGCGCCGCCTGGACCGAGGACCGCGCCGGACTCGCCGGTGACTTCTACCGGTTGCGCGACTTCTCGCTCAAACCCAAGCCGCTGAACACGCCGGGGCGTCCGCACCCGGAGATCTTCCAGGGCGGCAACTCCACCGCCGCCCGCGCCATGGCCGGCCGGGTCTCCGACTGGTACTTCTCCAACGGCCGGGACCACGACGGGATCGTCGAACAGATCGCGGACGTCCGCCGGGCCGCCGCCCTGGCCGGCCGCCGCCCCCCGAAGTTCGGCCTCAACGGATTCCTCATCGCCCGCGACACCGAGGCCGAGGCCCGCGACACCCTCCGGGAGATCGTCGCCAAGGCCGACTCCGAGGCCGTCGAGGGCTTCGGCGCCGCCGTCCGGCAGGCCGGCAGGTCCACGGCCGACGGCAAGGGCATGTGGCAGGACTCCGCGTTCGAGGACCTGGTCCAGTACAACGACGGCTTCCGCACCGGGCTGATCGGCACCCCGGAGCAGATCGCCGAGCGGATCGTCGCCCACAAGCGGCTCGGCGTGGACCTCCTCCTCCTCGGCTTCCTGCACTACCACGAGGAAGTCGAGTACTTCGGCCGCCGCGTCCTGCCCCTGGTGCGGGAACTGGAGGCGGCCCTCCCCGACACCACCGGCTCCGTGCCCGCACGCGTCTGACCGCCCCCACCCGCGAACACCGTCGCGAACCCGCCGACGAGAAAGGCCGAACCGATGAGCACCACCACACCCGCCGACTGGCAGGCCCGTCCCGCTCCGCACACCGCCGAGGACTGGATCGCCCGCGCCGCGGCCGTCGCCGCCGTCCTCGCCACGGACGCCGCCGCCCGCGAGCGCGCGGGCGCCACTCCGTACGGGGAGGTCGCGCTGCTGAAGGACTCCGGCCTCGTCACCCTGCTCGGTCCCGTCGAGCACGGTGGCGGAGGGCAGAACTGGATCACCGCCTACCGGGTGGTCCGGGAGATCGCCAAGGCCGACGGCTCCCTCGGCCAGCTGCTCGGCTACCACTACCTGTGGAACTGGGCGGCCCGGCTGGTCGGCACCCGTGAGCAGTGGGAGCACGTGGAGGCGGAGGCCGCCCGCAACCGCTGGTTCTTCGGCGGCGCCGTCAATCCGCGCGACCGGGACGTCGTGGTCACCGAGGACGGCGACGACCTGGTCTTCACCGGCCGCAAGTCCTTCTCCACCGGCAGCAGGGTCTCCGACGTCACCGTTCTGGAGGGCGTCCTGGAGGGGACCGACCGGCACGTCTTCGCGATCGTGCCCTCGGACAGCGCGGGACTGACCTTCCACGACGACTGGGACAACATCGGCCAGCGGCTCACCGAGAGCGGCAGCGTCACCATCGACGGGGTCCGCACCCCCTGGTCGTCCGCGGCCGGATACGTCGACAGGGAGTTCCGGCCGCGGGTCTACAACACCCTCAACGTCCCCACCATCCAGCTGGTCTTCGTCAGCTTCTACCTCGGCATCGCGGCCGGCGCGCTGGAGACGGCGGCCGCCTACACCCGCACCAGGACCCGGCCCTGGCCGCACGGCGGCCACGACCGCGCGGTCGACGAGCCGTACGTCGTCGACACCTACGGCGACCTCACCGCGAAGCTGTGGGCCGTCGAGGCCCTGGCCGACGCCGTCGCCGCCGAGGGGCAGGAACTGCACGACGACCCCGACGCGGTCACCGAGCAGGCGCGCGGCGACTTCGAGGTGCGGGTCGCCGCGGCCAAGGCCCGCGCCACCGAGGTCGCCCTGGAGATCGCGAGCCGCGTCTTCGAGGTGACCGGCGCCCGCTCCACCGCCACGGCCGAGGGACTCGACCGGTTCTGGCGCGACATCCGCACCCACACCCTGCACGACCCGGTGGCCTACAAGCGCCGGGAGGTCGGACGCTGGGTCCTCGAGGGCGAACTGCCCGAACCCACCTGGTACTCCTGACCCCGGGTGGCGTCCGCGTGCCGCGGACGCCACCGTCTCCCCGCTTCCCGCCTCCGGGCTCCCGGAGACCCCGCGGGGCCCGCGCGCGCTCCGAACCGTGAGCCATGGGCCCCGGGGCGTGGGCCCCGCGCCTTTCCGCATCCCCGTCCCCTCCGCATCCCGGACCTTCCGAAAGAGGACCCATGGCCACCGTCCTGTCCGTCTCCGGCAGCCCCTCCGCCTCCTCCCGCACCACCAGGCTGCTGCGTCACCTGGACCAGCGGCTGACCGCGCAGGGACACGAGGTGATCCCGCTCGACGTGCGCACCCTCCCCGCCGAGGCGCTGCTCGGCGCGG
>NZ_LIRG01000956.1 GCF_001419695.1 Streptomyces prasinopilosus | reverse complement strand
CCTGGGGGGTGGAGGGGGTGTGGGGCGCGGTCATGTCCCGACCCTAGGCAGCGCCCCTCCCCCGCCCCATGTGGTTGCACTCCACAGTTCAGCCAGAAGTAGTGGTGTCGAACCATGTGGGTGCGTCGGCCATGGCTTGCTTGATGCGGAAGCGTCCGAACTCGTTCAGTTCCGGCAGCGCGTCCACGGCGAACCAGGCGACGTCCAGGGACTCGTCGTCGTTGACCCGGGCCTCGCCGCCGACGGCGCGGCAGCGGAGGGTGATGTCCATGTACTGGCAGATGTCACCGTTGCCGTAGGTCACCGGGTTCAGCGCCTGGACCAGCACGACCCGTTCGACGACGCAGCGCACCGCGGTCTCCTCCTCGACCTCGCGCACCGCGCAGGCCGCGGGCTGTTCCCCCGGGTCGGGGATGCCGCCGAGCACCGACCACTGGCGGGTGTCGGACCGGCGGTTCAGCAGCACCCTGCCCTCGTCGTCGAAGACGATGGCGGTGACGCCGGGAAGCCAGAGCAACTGGTGACCGGCGGAGACGCGCAGGGTGCTGATGAAATCGGGAGTAGCCATGCTCCGACCCTAACGGCCGGGCCGGGCCGCTCCACGGCCCTCCCGGGGGCGCGCGTCTTCCGTACGCCCGCGCGTCACCGGCGCGCCCGGCCGCGCACACCGGCGCCGACGGCCCACCCCAGGCCGCCCGCGGCGACCAGAACGAGGCCGAGTTCCGGGAGGACGCCGAGACGGGTGGCGGGGGTCAGGGAGGAGCGCAGCGGCACCTCCTGCACCAGGGAGTCGGCGACGAACATGCCGGTCTTCTGGCTGACCGTCCCGTCCGGCATGATGATCGCGCTGACACCGCTGGTCACCGGGACGGTGACGGTGCGGCTGTGCTCGACGGCGCGGACCCGGGACATGGCGAGCTGCTGGTAGGTCATCTCGCTGCGGCCGAAGGTGGCGTTGTTGCTGGGTACGGAGATCAGCTGGGCGCCTTCGGTGACCGTGTCGCGCACCGCCCGGTCGAAGGCCGCCTCGTAGCAGGTGACGAGTCCCACCCCGGTGCCCGCCATGGTGAACACGCCGGGCTCGGTGCCCCGGCTGAAGTCCTGGCGGACCATCGACGTCCACTCGTCGTTGATCGCCCCGACCAGGGAGCGCAGCGGGAGGTACTCGCCGAAGGGCTGGATCTGCCGTTTGTCGTAGGTGTCGACGGGGCCCTTCACCGGGTCCCAGAGGATCTGCTCGTTGAGCAGGTCGCCGTCCTCGGCCACCACGGCTCCGACCGAGACCGGGGCTCCGATCGCCCGGGCCGCGCGGTCGATGACGGCGCGGGCGTCGGAGTTGGTGAAGGGGTCGATGTCGGAGGAGTTCTCCGGCCACAGCACGATGTCGGGCCGTTCGGTCTCGCCCGCGTCGACGGCGGCGGCCAGGCGCTCCGTCTCGCGCGCGTGGTAGTCGAGGACGGCACGCCGCTGGGAGTTGAAGTCGAGTCCCAGGCGCGGCACGTTGCCCTGGATCACCGCGACGGTCGTCGTGCCGTCCTCGGCCGTGTCGCTCACCAGCGGCCGGGCGGCGACCGCGGCCACCAGGGGCACCGCCACGCCCAGGACCCCGGCTGCCGCCGCGACGCGCCGCACGGTCCCGGTGCGGCGGGCTTCCAGGGACACGCGCGCGACCTCGTACAGGCCGAAGCCGCACAGGACGACCGCGAAGCCGAGCACGGGGGTGCCGCCCAGTGCGGCGAGCGGCAGGAACACGCCGTCCGCCTGCCCGAACGCGATCTTGCCCCAGGGGAAACCGCCGAACGGCACGCGCGCGCGGGCCGCCTCCCCCGCCGTCCAGAGCGCGGCGGCCCACACCGGCCATCCGGGCAGCTTCGAGACCGCGGCGACACCCGCGCCGGCCAGTGCGACGAAGACCGCCTCGATCGCGGCGAGGGCGATCCACGGGCCGGGGCCGACCTCCACACCGGTCCACACCAGCAGCGGCAGCAGGAAGCCCAGGCCGAAGAGGTAGCCGAGGCCGAGCCCCGCCTTCCAGCTCCGCCCGCGCAGCAGCAGGCCGAGGACGGCGAAGGCGGGCAGCGCCAGCCACCACAGGGTGCGGGGCGGGAAGCTGACGTAGAGGAGCAGTCCGGAGAGTGCTGCCGCTGCGGCCGGAACGAGGCGCACGGACCACCGGCGCCACGCGCCGGGCGCGGCCTGCGGGGGCGTCGGGGCCGACGGGCCGGCGGAGGTTGCGGTGACGGTCACTCCGCGAGTCTACGGCGGCCGGCCGGGGCGCCGGCCGGGGCGGCCGACCGGGCGGCCTGCCGTACGGGGGCCGCCCGCGGGGTCCGCGACGGCCCGCGCGCCCGCCTCCGGCGCGCCGGAACGGCCGGCGGGCACCCGGCCGGCGGGCGCTCTCCCGTACGCGGGGTGCTGGGCCCGCCGTGACGGCCTCCGGCGCGGTGGCTCAGCCCTCCGGGTCCGGCCGGTGCGGGCGGAGACGGTCGCGGATGACGCTCACCGCCGCCTCCGCGTCGTCCACGGTGATCGTGAAGGTGTGTCCGTCCCACAGGCTCAGTGCGACGCCCTCGCCGCGGCGCACGACGACCGCGGTGCCCTTCTCGGGCCTCCAGCGGTAGCCCCAGCCGCCCCAGTGCCGCGGGGTGACGTGCGGGACGAACTCGGCTCCGGCGACGTGCGACAGCGGGATGCGGCGGCGCGGCACTCCGATGTGGCCGCAGCGCACTTCCAGGTGGTCCTCGTCGACCCGCAGGGCGACGTGCACGAAGGCGAGGGTGCCGAACAGGACCAGCAGCCCGGCCGCGATGCACCCGACGACGGCCATGACCAGCGGCGCGGTGCCGCTCGACCAGGCCGAGTCGACGGCCAGCACGATGCCGAGCGCCATGCAGGCGGCGCCGATCAGCGCCAGCAGCCACTGCATCCGGTTGGTCGCGCGACCGGTCCAGACGCCGGGGTACGGGACGCCGGCTTCCCGGGGGTGGTCCCTCATGCCTTCGAGGTTACTCACGTTCCGCTCCGCGGGTACGGCGGTGCCCGGCGCCACTGCGCCGACCGGGTGTGAGGGGCCCGGACGCGGGCGATCGGGATGCGGGCGGCCGGGGCTCACACCGCGGGGGTGGCCTGCTGGAGGAGCCGGCCCTCCGCGTAGGCGAGGGCGGGCGGGAGCAGCGCGCCCTCGCGTCCGCTCAGCAGCACGGTGAGGGTTCCGGTCGCCGGGGCCCCGGGGGCGGGCCGCGCACCGAGGCGGCGCAGGGCTTGGGCGGCGACCGCTCCGGCGGAGCCGTGCAGGACCAGCGGGGGCAGGTTGGGGCGCTGCACGGCGGCCCGGATGCGTTCGGTGACCAGTTCGTAGTGGGTGCAGCCCAGGACGACGGTCGTCACGTCGTGCGGGGTGAGGTCGGCGGCGGCGGCGACGGCGGCGGCGATCGCGTTCTCGTCCGCGCGTTCCACGGCCTCCGCGAGTCCCCAGCACGGCACCTCGGTGACGTCGACCCCGGCGGCGAAGTCCCGGATCAGGTTCCGCTGGTACGGGCTGCCGGTCGTGGCCGGGGTCGCCCAGATCGCCAGCGGTCCGCCGCCGGCCGCCGCCGG
>NZ_LIRG01000955.1 GCF_001419695.1 Streptomyces prasinopilosus | reverse complement strand
CCGCGACCGCACCGCCCCGCGACGCGGTGACGGCGCGGACGCGGTCCGGATGCCGCCCGGGCGCGTCGCGGGGCGGTGCGGTCGCGGTCCGGCCTCGGTCCGCAGGCGGTGCGAACGCGACACCCGCCGCAATCCCCCCTCAACCCGTCCGCGGCTCGCGCATCGGACGCGACGACAGGGGTGACCGTTCCGTGACCTCCGCCACATCCGCCGCGAGGGCGCGGAAGGAGGGCTTGGCCAATCGTTTCAACCGATGGTAGGCGCGGGGCAATTCGGACGTAAAGACGAAAGGCCGTGATCACGGGCCCATCACCCCGCGCCCGCAATGTCCGTTACGGCGTCAATAAAGAGACCCGCGACCGACTTTCGGTGCCGCGATTGAACAACTGTGGCGCAGCACACGTTTCTTGTGGATATGAAGGAGCCCCTGGTACCGGTTGTTCCCATGTCCCACACCGCTCACATACGAAGCCACCGGAAACCCCGCCGCGCCGCACAGTCCACGATGGCGATGCGGGCCGGAGTTGCCGGTGGCGTCCTCGGCACCCTGGCCGTGGCCGGGGCGTCGGCCTCGGCGGTCGCCGCGGAGCCGGTGACCCAGACCCTCTCACTCCCCACCCTGACGGCCGACCTGTCCACCCAGGTCGCCCAGTCCGCGGAGGCCACCCAGCAGGCCGCCGCGAACTACCAGCTGCAGGCCGAGCGCGACGCCGCCGCCGCCGAGGCGGCCAAGGTGGCCAAGGCCGACCTCGCCGAGGCCAAGGAGAAGGCCGAGGCGAGGAAGAAGGCCGCCGAGGAGGCCCGCAAGGCCGCCGCGGAGCGCGCCACCCGTGACGCGGAGCGCGTCACCCTCACCGCCGACGCGGACACCGCGGGCACCACGAGCACGGCGGCCTCCACGGCCACCGCCTCCGCGCCCGCCGGCGGCAGCGTCGCGACGGTGATCTCCTTCCTCAAGGCGCAGGTGGGCGACGCCTACGTCATGGGCGCGACGGGCCCCAACGCCTGGGACTGCTCCAGCCTGGTGCAGGCCGCGTTCAAGCAGGTCGGCGTCGACCTCCCGCGCGTCTCGCAGGACCAGTCGACGGTCGGCACCGACGTCTCCCTGTCCAGCCTCCAGGTCGGCGACATCCTGTACTGGGGCGGCAAGGGCTCGGCGTACCACACGGGCGTCTACATCGGCAACGGCCAGTACCTGGACGCCGCCAACCCCTCCAAGGGCGTCGTCATCCAGGACCTCTCCGGCTACCCCGCCTCGGGTGCCGTGCGCGTGCTCTGAGCCGCGCCCGTACGGAACGGAGGGCCGCTGCCGCTCGGGGGCGGCGGCCCTTCCGCACGCCCTCCGTCCGTTCCCGAGCGCACCGTCCCCCCGCGCGCCGTCCCCTCCCCGCGCGGC
>NZ_LIRG01000954.1 GCF_001419695.1 Streptomyces prasinopilosus | reverse complement strand
GCGGCGGGGGCGGACGACGGGCAGGATGGAATCATGGAACCTTCCCGAATCGCGGTGGCCGGTGCGTCCGGCCTCATCGGCGGCGCACTCGTCCGGTCCCTGACCGCCGACGGGCACCGGGTGGTGCGCCTGGTGCGCAGGGCGCCCCGCTCGGAGGACGAGGTGCGGTGGGACCCGGAGCGGGGGTCCGTGGACGCGGCCGGGCTCGCCGGGTGCGACGCCGTGGTCAACCTCGCCGGTGCCGGGGTGGGCGACCAGCGCTGGACGCCCGCCTACAAGGCACGCATCCGCGACGGCCGGGTGCGGGGCACGGCCGCGCTCGCCGAGGCGTTCGCCGCGATGGAGCGGGACGTGCGGCCGCGGGTGTTCGTGAACGGCAGCGCGATCGGCTACTACGGCGAGACCGGCGACCGGGCGGTCGACGAGAGCGCGCCGGCGGGCTCGGGCTTCCTGCCGGAGCTGTGCGTCGAGTGGGAGGCCGCGGCGGCGCCGGCCCGGGAGGCGGGCGTGCGGACGGCGTTCGCCCGGACCGGGCTCGTGGTGGCCCGCGGGGGCGGCGCGTGGGGCAGGCTCTTCCCGCTGTTCCGGGCCGGGCTGGGCGGGCGGCTGGGCGACGGGCGGCAGTACTGGTCGTACATCGCCCTGCACGACGAGGTGGCCGCCCTGCGCCACCTGCTCGACACCGACGGGCTGTCCGGGCCGTTCAACCTGACCGCGCCGCACCCGGCGACCAACCGCGAGATCACCGCGGCGATGGCGCGCGTGCTGCGCCGGCCGGCGGTGTTCGCGGTACCGGCGCCGGTACTGCGGACGGTGCTCGGCGAGATGGCCCAGGACGTGCTGGGCAGCGCCCGGGTGCTGCCGAAGCGGCTGCTGGAGTCGGGGTTCCGGTTCGCGTTCCCGGATATCGAGGGGACGATCCGCGCGGCGCTGTGAGCGGACGGACGCGGCGGGCACCCCGGGCCGCGGCCGGGGGCGGCGAGGGGACCGCGGGACGGCTGTGACGCGGGACGACCGGGGCACGGAACGGCCGTGACGCGGGACGGCCGGGGCGCGGTGCGCCCCCGGTGACCGGGGTGTGCCGTCCGGCGGGCGCATGCGACCGCCGTGCGCCCGTGCCCCGGTCGGTGCGCGACTCCCCGGGGCGTCCTCCCGGACCTAACCTCGAGCAGAACTCGCGTATCCCTGGGGCCTGTTGGGGGAATGACGACTCCAGCGTCCGCGCAACCTCGAGGAGGGGCACGTGCTCGAGCACACGTACCAGGCGGACGTCGTCGTCGTGGGGGCCGGGATCGCCGGACTCTCCGCGGCACGACGCCTGACCGGCGCAGGAGTCACCACCGTGGTCCTGGAGGCCGCCCCCGCGGTGGGCGGCCGGATGGCCACGGAGAAGGTCGACGGCTTTCGGCTCGACAGGGTCGGCCGGCTGCTGTCCACGGCGTATCCCGAGCTGCGGCCGGCCGCGGGCCTGGACGGACTCGTCCTGCGCCCGTTCGCGCCCGGGGTCCTGCTGCACAGCGACGGACGGCACCACCGGGCGGGCGTGCCCGCCGGCGCGGGGGGCGCAAGGGGCGCACTCCATGTGGTGCGCACCCTCGCAAGCGCTCCCAGGGCGGGGGCGGCGCCCAGGAGGCCGGCGGCCGTCCCCGGACGGCAGGTGTCCACGCCCCGGAGCCGGACCGGTGCCCCGCTGGGCACCGCCGTCGACCAGGCCCGGCTGGGCGCCGCGTTCACCCGCCTCGCGGGCACACCGGTGCGACGGCTCCTGGCCCGGCCGGAGACGACCGCCGCGGAGGCGCTGGCGGTCCGGGGGCTGCCCGTCCGTACCGTCGACGGCTTCCTCCGTCCGCTGCTCGCCGCGCTGTTGTGCGACCCGGACCTCGGCACGTCGAGCCGGTGCGCGGATCTCGCGCTGCGCGCCTTCGCGGCCGGGCGGCTGTGCCTGCCGGAGGGCGGCGCGGAGGCCCTGCCGCGCCTGCTGGCGCGGGAGCTGCCGCCGGGCACGGTGCGCACCGGCGTCCGGGTCACCTCCGTCTCGACGACGTCGGTGACCACCGCCGAGCACGGCGAGTTCCGCTGCCGCGCGGTGCTGGTCGCGACGGACGCGCGCGCCGCCGCGCGGTTGCTGCCGGGCCTGCGGGTGCCGGACTTCCACCCGGTGACGGTGGTGCACCACGCGACGGACGAGGCCCCCCGGACGGGTGCCTCGCTGCTCCTGGACGCCGACCGGGGCGGCCCGGTGGCGCACACGGCGGTGGTGAGCCGGGTCGACCCGTCCCGGGCCCCGGCGGGCCGCGCGCTGGTGTCGTCCACGGTCCTGGGCCCGCCCGGGGCGCAGGTGGACGCGGACGTGCGGGTGCACCTGTCCAGGCTGTACGGCGTGCCGACGGCGCGCTGGGAGACCCTGGCGGTCCACCACACCGCCGACGCCGTGCCGGCGATGCCCCCACCGCACGATCCGCGCCGCCCGGTACGGCTGCTGGCCGGTCTGTACGTGTGCGGCGACCACCGCGACACCGGCACCGTGCAGGGCGCCCTGCACTCGGGCCGCCGCGCCTCGGCGGCGATCCTGGCGGACCTGGGCGCGGGCCGCTCCCTGCACAGGGCCGACCCGCTGCCCACGGTCCGGGCGGCCTGACCTTCCGGGTGGGCGGCGTCCCCGCGCCGCCCACCGTCCCCGCGTCGGCGCCCCGCACCGGCGCACGCCGCTCCTCCGGGCCCGCGCCGCTCGATCCGCGCCCTCACCGCCGCCGCTCAGCCGTGCGCCGCGACCCTGTCCCGGTAGACGCGGACCGGGGCCGCGTCGCGGTAGGGCTCCAGGCGGCGTTCGAAGTCGCGGACGTACTCCACGGCCCGTACCGAGCGCATCTCGGCGGCCTGGCCCGCCGCCTCGGCGGCGAGGAGGCAGGCCTGGTCGAGTTCGCCGAGGCCGAGGCGGGCGGTGGCGAGGACGACCCGGCAGAACAGGCGGCTGCGGGCGTACCCGGAGGCGCGCAGCTGCAGCGAGCGCTCCGCGTGCTGGACGGCGGCCCGGAACTGCTGGAGGTCGCGGTGGCAGTGGGCGAACTCGTCGGCGAGCTGGGCCTCGTCGAAGAAGCGCACCCAGTGCGGGACCTCGTCGCCGGGCCGGGCGCTCTCCAGGGCGCGTTCGGCGCGCACCAGGGCCGCGGTGCAGGCGCGGACCTCACCGAGCACGCCGTGCCCGCGCGCC
>NZ_LIRG01000953.1 GCF_001419695.1 Streptomyces prasinopilosus | reverse complement strand
CCAGCCGCTCGCCCTCCCGGGCCACCGCATCGAGGGCCCGCAGCACCGAGCCGGCGGCGGGCCGCCCGGGCGAACCGAGGGCGGGGGAGACCAGCGCGTCCAGGTCGTCGACGACCACCACCAGCCGGGGCAGCGGCGGCGGAGCCTGGGCCCTGAGCCGCGCGGCCCCGGGCCGCAGCCGCAGCGTGGAACTGGGCGGGGCCTCCAGGTCGCCCCCGGAGTGCTCGCCCCCGGAGTGCTCGCCGGCGCCGGCCGCGGAACCGCGGGGCGCGGCCGTGCGCTGGGCGACCATACGGTCCGACAGTTCGCGCCCGGTGTGCCACTCCATGAAGTCCGACCGGCCGAGCAGTTCGGCGCGCCGCTTCAGCTCGGCACTCAACGACTGGGCGAACTCCCGCATCCGCACGGGGTCGTTGGCGCTGAGGTGCGTGGTGACGTGCGGTACGTCCGTGCACACGCGCAGTCCGTCGCCCGGCCCGTCACCCGTTCCGCCGCCCGTGGTGCCGGCACGGCCGTCCACCAGCACGATGCCCAGCCGGTCCGGCCGTTCGGCCGCCGCCAGGGAGGCGACGACGGCCCGGAGCAGTTCCGTACGGCCGCTGCCGGGCGGCCCTTCCACCAGCAGGTGCGGACCGTCGGCCACGAGGTCGGCGGACACCGGGCCGCGCGGCCCGGCACCCAGCACCGCGCACACCCTGCCGCCGAGCCGCTCCTTGTCGTCGGCCGCGTCCGCCCAGCGGGCCATCAGCGAGGCCGGGGTGGCCCGGGCCAGGCCCAGCTCGTCCAGCAGCCGCGCCGCCGGGGGCAGCGGTGCCGACACGCGCGCGTGCCGGGTCCCGGGGACGCCCGCGGTCCGCAGCGGCGCCAGGGCCCGTGCGAACCGTTCGGCCCAGGCGGGGGAGACCGCGTCGACCGTGGCGACCGTGCCGTGGCCCACCGGACCCGGAGCCGCCCCCGAGCCGGTGGCGGCCACCCGCAGCAGCCGCAGGGTGGTCGCCACGTCCCCGCTGAGCAGGGCGACGGCACCGCACTCCCGGAACGCGGGCGTCACCGCGCAGGCCGCCCGGTACGTCTCCGTCACCGGGGACGAGGCGGAGGCGGCGGCCGTCTCGGCGAGGCACACCAGGTGGACACCGGCCCGCGGCCCTTCCACCGCCAGCCGCGCCAACGCCTCGCGCACCCCGGGGTCCCCGGGGTGCGCGAGGCGT
>NZ_LIRG01000952.1 GCF_001419695.1 Streptomyces prasinopilosus | reverse complement strand
CGGCCGGGCCCGGCCGCGTGCTGTCCGACCGGCGGACGGTGAACGCCGCTCCGGCCAGGGCGAGGGCCAGGGTCGCCGCCGCTTCGAGGGTGACGCCGCCGACCGGGGGCCGCACCTCCGCCGGGACCAGCAGCAGCGCGGCCGTCCACCACAGGGCCGTGACCGGGACGACGGGGGCGAGGCGCAGGGTGTGCCGCACGGCACGTCGGATCGGTACGACGGCGGTGGTGTGCCGGGCCGGGTCGTCCAGCAGGAAGGCCGCACCGAGCGCGAAGGCGATGGCGGACATCCGCAGCGCGTTCAGTGCCAGCCGGCCGCTCACGTCCTCCTCCATCAGCCGGGGCGCGGCGGCGAACAGCAGCCCGAGGCCGCCCGCCACCCCGATCGCCCGCCACGGCAGCGTCCGTACGACCGGCCGCACCAGCGCGCGCCACGCCCCCGTGACCCGGCTCGTGTCCCCGCTCACTCCCCGCATTCGTCCGCCTCCTCCGGCGCGTCCAGACCCAGCAGGTGCGCGGTCCGGTCCGTCGTCACCTTCGGGGTCGTCAGTTCGGTCCAGTTCGCCGTGACCTTCGCACCGACCTCCTCCCGCGGCCGGACCAGCAGTTCACGGACGAGTTCGGTGTGCGCCGCGGTCATCTGCAGCGGCTCCGTCTCCGAGATGACGACCGCCGCACCGGACGTGCTGTCGTCGACGCGGACGCGGCTCAGGTCGGCCATCGGCTCGGCCCCGCCGGCCAACGCCAGCCACATCACGGTGACGAGCCGGCCGTCGCACAGGGCGCTCGCCTCCGCCTCCTTCCCGGTGACCAGCACCCCGGCCACGGCGACGGCGAACTCGGGGACGCGGTTGCCGCCCCACGTCGTACCGACGCTCACCTGGTTCGGGTCGGTGAGCGGGGTCATCGCCGCGTCACCGTCCGGTCCGTACCGGGCCTCGACCCGCTGCCGCACGACCAGCGGCCGGTCCCGCACGGCGTCGCCCGCGAGGGAGCGCACCCGGTCCACGACCTCGGCCCAGTCGTCGGTGCGCGAGGTCCACTCCGGGAAGGCGCAGTACGTCGTGCCGTCCCGTTCGGAGCACTTCTGCAGGTCCTGCGGAGTGGTCGAGTACCGCATGCGGGCCTTCTCCGTCTCCGCCGGCACGCCGTCGGCCTGCGTCACCGCGCCCAGCAGCGTCAGCGCCACCGCCCCGGCGAGCCCTGCGTGAACACCCCGATGGTCGACGAACCGGCCCTTGAGAACCCGTCCCGGGCCGGAACCGGAACCGGAACGGGCACCTGCGCCCTCCCCGGAGACCAGCACCGCCGCCAGCGCCACGCTCAGCGCGAGCCCGGCGAGGTACAGGGCGTGCCAGGCGGCCGGACGGCCCAGCAGTTCGGACGGCAGGGTCCTGGTGCTGTAGTCGCCGACCACCGGCATCAGCCACCGGATCGCGTCGCCGTCCTGGGGCATCGCGGCGAACATGGAGAAGAAGAGCAGCACGACGAGCAGCAGCGGCGCAGCGAAGGCGGAGGCGAACAGCCGGGCGAACAGCACCCCGAGCGTCCCGAGCAGCAGCACGGACAGCGGCCCGACGAGGAGTTCGCCCGGCGAACCGTTCCCCACCGCACCGGGCTTGAGCGCCTCCCACCCGAACTGGCCTCCCACGCACACCGCGACGAGCAGCACCGCCGGCACGAGGGACAGCAGGTGCGCGACGGTACGGCGCCACGGCGGCAGCACCAGCACGGCGAAGTGCCGCTCGGTGTCGTACCGCCGCGACCGCAGCACGGCCTGGCTGACGGAGAACAGCACCGCGAGTCCCACGAGCAGGGGGGCGGTCTGGGTGGCGCGGTCGGCGTCCTGAAGGGCGGGGAAGCCGTCGAAGGAGGTGCGCGTACGCCACACGGTCCAGCCGGCGTACACGGCGAAGGCGAGGAGGACCGGAAGGCGCGTCAGCAGTCCGCGGGCCTCGAAGCCGGCCAGGGCCAGCACGGCCGCCCAGGACGCGCGCGGTCCGGCCGGCGCGGCCCCCGCGGGCGGGGTCACGATCGCGGTGGTCGTCGTGGTCATGCCGCCACCGCCGCGCCGTCGAGGGTGAGCAGGTAGCCGTCCTCCAGGGTGGGTTCGAGGAGGTCGGCGCCGTCGGGCGGATCGCCCACGTTGCGGTAGGTGCCGAGGCCGGTGCGCCACCCCGCCTTCGCGCCGGGGTCGCGTTCGGCGCTGCTCCACACCCGGCCGCCGGCTTGGGCGGTCAGTTCGGCGGGGGTGCCGTCGAAGCGGACGGTACCGGCGGCCATGACCACCACCCGGTTGCAGAGCATCGCCACGTCCTCGGTCTGGTGGGTGGACAGGAGCACCGTCCGCCCCTCACCGGCGTGGGCGATCAGCTCTCGGAACCGCATGCGCTGTTCGGGGTCCAGGCCGACGGTCGGCTCGTCGAGGACGAGGAAGGCGGGGTCGCCGACCAGGGCCGCGGCGAGGGCGGTCCGCTGGCGCATCCCGCCGGACAGCTTCCGCAGTCGCTTTCCGCGTACGCCGGTGAGTCCGACCTCATCCAGTACGCGCCGCACTTCGCGGTGCCGGGCGGTGCGGTCGGTGAGTTCCTTGAGGATCGCCACGTAGTCGACGAACTCGAAGGCGGTGAAGTCGGGGTGGAAACCGGGCGCCTGCGGCAGGTAGCCGAGTCGGCGCCGGACCTCCTGACGGCCGCGCGAGGTGCCGGGGTCGTGGCCGAGCACCGTGAACACGCCCCGGTCGGCCGGTACGGCGGTGGCGAGCACCCGCAACAGGCTGGTCTTGCCGGCGCCGTTGGGACCGAGCAGGCCGGTGACGCCGGCGGACAGCCGCAGCGACACGTCGTCGAGGGCGCGGGTGCCACCGAAGCGGAGGCTCAGCCCGGAGGCGGAAACGGTCGGGGTCATGCAGAACTCCCGTACGGGTCGTGGAAGAAGCGGAAGGAGTGGAGGGAGCGGAAGGATTGGAAGAAGCGGAAGAAGAGGAGCGGAGGCTTCCAGCCGTGCCCGGCGGATGCCTTCAGGCCCTGCCGCCACCGCCGCCCGCACCCCTCGTCCGGTTGAGGTCGAAACGGTCGCGGAACAGGAAGAGCAGCCCGGCCGCGAGCACGGCGACCAGCGCCGACACCCCCTGCCCGGCCGCGGTGAACGGGGCGAGCGGGTCGTTCACGGCCTCCCGGCCCGCGTGGCCGACGAGCAGCAGCGTGATCCAGCCGCCGCCGACGAGGGACGGTGCCAGCACCGGGCCCAGACGTGCCGTCAGGGCAAGACCGGTGGCGCTGAGCGCGAGGGCGGGCAGCAGCCACGCCAGTGCCGCCGCGCCGTACCAGGGCATGGCCAGCGTCGCCAGGCCGTTGAGGCCGAGCACGGCGCCGAGCACCGCCACCGTACGGATCATCAGCAGCCGGAACCCGTGCATCGGGGCCACGACCGCCATCTCGTACGTCGGGTCCAGCCCGGGCCCGTACGACAGCGCCACTCCGAGGAGCGGCAGCAGCGGCGCGAGGGCGAGGAAGAGGGCGGGCGAACCGGTGGCCGCGCCGGAATGGCCCGCGGCCACGGTCAGCAGCAGCACGGCGACGACCGCACCCAGCCAGGAACGGCGCAGTACCGGCGTGGCCGCGAGGAGGCGCACGGTGTGGTCGGCGACGCCGAGGCGCAGCAGCAGGGACTCCAGGAATCCCGGCCGGGGCGCGTCCAGCTCGGCGTCGAGCCGTTCCCAGCCCGCGTCGAGCGCGACGGGGTCCGCGGCCTCGGCGAGGACGCTCCGGCAGTGCGCGCAGGCGGTGAGGTGGGTGTCGGCGGACCACAGCGTCGGAGCCGCCAGCTCACCGCGTGCGTACGCCCGCAGGTCCTCCGCCGGCACATGCCACCGCGAGCCGCCCCCGGCTCCCGCGGAACCGCCGTTCGCACCGTCCGTCGAGTCGTACGTCATGCCAGCGCCTCCCGCAGTTGCTTGCGGGCCCGCATCGCCCGCGTCTTGACCGTCCCCGGCGGTATGCCGAGCAGCACGGCCGCCTCACGGGTGGTCAGCCCGTCGACGACGGTGGCCTGGAGCACCGCGCGCAGTTCCGGCGACAGCCGGACCAGCGCACCGGCCAGGTCCCCGTGCTCCACCCCCGCGAGCACGCGTTCCTCCGCCGAGACCTCGTCCCGGTGCCGCAGCCGGGCCAGCGTCTGCCGCAGCCGGCCGCGCGCCCCGGCACCGCGCAGCGCGTCGATCAGCCGGCGCGAGGCGATCCGC
The DNA here is from genome assembly GCF_001419695.1 of Streptomyces prasinopilosus. Lineage (GTDB taxonomy): Bacteria > Actinomycetota > Actinomycetes > Streptomycetales > Streptomycetaceae > Streptomyces > Streptomyces prasinopilosus. The sequence continues at coordinate 268 of NZ_LIRG01000952.1, read as the reverse complement.
CACAACCACCCGGCGGCGTCCCCACGCGCCCCGCTCGCCCCGCTCGACGTGCCGGCGGCACTCACTGCGGCCGCCGCGTCCTCCCGGTACCGGGCCGTCCCCCGCCACACCGCGAGGAACGTCTCCTGCACGACGTCGTCGACGATCCCCGCATCGGCGCACCGGCTGCGCATCCGGGCGGTCAACCACGGGGCGTAGCGCCGGTACAGCTCCTCGAAGGCACGCCGGTCGGCGTCCTCGGCAACGGCACGCAGCAACTCACCGTCGC
>NZ_LIRG01000951.1 GCF_001419695.1 Streptomyces prasinopilosus | reverse complement strand
ACCGCCTCCCCCGCGCCCGGGGGGACCGGGCGCGGGGGAGGCGGTCAGGCGTGCACCGACGGTCGGCCGAGCAGCCCCAGCACGCACACCGACAGGCACAGGGCGGCGGCGCCGCAGCACAGCGGCAGGACGGCCGTCCCCGGTGGCAGGCGCAGCAGGGTGACCAGGGCGGCGCAGCCCGCGGCGGTCAGGCAGATCAGGGCGGAGGGCCAGGCGACGCCGAACGCCTGGAGCAGCAGGGCCGTCCACAGGGTCGCGGCGAGGAGCAGCAGCGCGGCCGGGTCGGCTCCGGTGAGGAGCGCGGCGGGCGTCAGCGGCAGCAGGTAGGCGAGCAGGCAGAGCCCGAGGAGGCCGGCCGACCTCAGGAGGAAGGCGGCGGGCGTCGCGGTCGCCCGCAGTGCCGCGACCGACCAGCCGCGGTAGCGGTACAGCAGCCATTCGGCCGGTCCCATGCTCACGGTCAGCACGATCACGGCGTACGGGTGCTGCCGGCCCTCCAGCAGGACCAGGGACGCCGCGGCGAGGCCGAACAGTCCGTAGGGCAGGGAGACCGGCAGCGGCGGCCGGCGCGTGCCGGGGGCGGGCGGGGTGCTGAGCACGTCCCGGAGCACCCGGCCGGCGGCGGCGAGCGTGGCCGCCAGCGCCAGCAGGGGCAGGGCGAGCCTCAGCACGGGGCCGGGCTCCCACCACGGCAGCGGCACGGCTCCGGCGATCAGTGGGGTCAGGGCTGCCAGCAGCAGTCTTTCCCGGGCCAGGACCAGCAGCACCGAGGCGGCGGCCAGGTACAGCGACTGTGCGGCGGCGGCCAGGGTGACCGGTCCGCCGCCGGCCACCGCGGCCCCGGTCGCGGTGGCCAGGGCCGCGCCGAGGGCGGCCCCGGTCAGCAGGGTGCGGCCGGCTTCGTGGCGCCCCGTCGCCAGGCGCAGGTGGGCGCGGTGGCCCAGGGCCTGGCCCCAGGCCCAGGAGACGACGCCGGCCGCGATGAGGGCGGGGGCGTACCGTGCCGCCTGCCCCAGGGGTGCGGCGAGCAGGTAGGCGAGGCCCGGCAGGGCGAACAGCACGCCGCGCAGCAGGCAGCGCACGGTGTCGGGGCGCCAGGGGTCGGGGGCGGCCGCGAGTTCGGGGAACGTCCTGGGGACGCGTTCGTACAGCGCGGAGGCCAGGGAGAACAGGTCCGGATGGCCGTACCGCTGCCGGACGGCGTCCGCGGACAGTCCTTCCGCCTCCAGCAGGGCGGCCACCTCGTAGGGGTGGACGGCGGGGCCGATCCGGTCGGCCAGGCCGGCGGCGAGCCGGTCCACCTCCTCCCGGTCCGGGACGGGCCGCGGTAATCGCACGACGAGGGTGGGGTCGTCGTCCGGGAGGGCCCGCGGCACCCGGAGGGCGGCGGGCGGCCGGAGGGCGAGGGTGTCCTGTTCGGCTCCGCCCGGCTCCAGTGCCATGGGGCCGCTCATACGGCCACGCTCCTCGTCGCCACGGGTGCCGGGACCCGCAGGGGCTCGTCCGGGGGTGGTGCGGCGCGGCCGGCCGGCCACCGCACGTACGTCCCCGTGCCGTCCTGCGCCCCCGTGTCGTCCCGGGTGTCCGCCCAGGTCGGGCGGCGCCGGGCGCCGGCCAGTTCGAGGTAGATGGCGCGGAAGGTGTCGACGGTCCGGCGCAGGGTGAACTGCTCGATCACCCGGAGCCGGGCCGCCTCCCCCATGGCCGCGCGCCGGGCGGG
>NZ_LIRG01000950.1 GCF_001419695.1 Streptomyces prasinopilosus | reverse complement strand
TCGGGGCGCCCCCTGGCGTCCGCCCCCCACGACGCCCTCGGCTACGGCGGACGCCAGGGGGCGCCCCGAACTGCGCGCCGCCCTCGCCGAGTACCTGGCGCGGGTGCGGGGCGTGCGCGCCGACCCCGAACACGTCGTCGTCTGCTCCGGGTTCGCCCACGGCCTCCGCCTGCTGTGCGACGTCCTGCGCACCGCCCGCGGCGCCCGCACGCTCGCCGTGGAGCCCTACGGCCTCCCCGAACACCGGAACCTGATCGAACGCACCGGACTGCGCACCACCCCGGTCCCCTCCGACGACGCCGACCCCGGCGACGCCGCCGCGGTGCTCCTCAACCCCGCCCACCAGTTCCCCCTGGGCGGTGTGCTGCGCCCCGAACGCCGGGCGGCCGTCGTCGACTGGGCCCGCCGCACCGGCGGCCTGGTCCTGGAGGACGACTACGACGGCGAGTTCCGGTACGACCGCCAGCCCGTCGGGGCGCTCCAGGACCTGGACCCCGACCACGTGGTCCACCTCGGCACGGTCAGCAAGTCCCTCGCCCCCGGCCTCCGTCTGGGCTGGATGGTGCTCCCCCCGTCCCTCCTGCCGGCGGTCGTCGAGCACGGCGCCGCCCGGACCGTCAGCGTCCTGGAACAGCTCACCTTCGCCGAGTTCCTCACCTCCGGCGCCCACGACCGGCACGTGCGTGCCGCCCGGCTGCGCTACCGGCGCCGTCGCGACGCCCTGGTCGGGGCCCTCGCCGCACGGGCCCCCGACGTACGGGTCACGGGCATCGCGGCCGGGCTGCACGCCGTGCTCCGCCTGCCCCCGGGCACCGAGCGGTCGGTCGTCCGGGCGGCCGCCTGGCAGGGTCTCTCGGTCCTGGGCCTGGCGCACTTCCGGCACCCCGCCGCCGGGGCCCCGCCCCCGGACGCCCTGGTCGTCGGCTACGGCACCCCGCCGGACCACGCCTGGGCGGCCGCCCTGGACGCCCTGTGCCGGGCGCTTCCCTGAGGAACGTCCCGCGTCCCCGCCCGGCAGCCGCCGCGCCAAACGGGCGCACCGCCCCAAAAACCCCACGGCCACGGCCGGGTGAGGTCGCGTTCGAGGGCCCCCCGCCGCCCTCCCGCCGGCCGGCGCCTAGGCTGTCCGCCGCGAGCCGGGGAGCA
>NZ_LIRG01000095.1 GCF_001419695.1 Streptomyces prasinopilosus | reverse complement strand
GGCCCGCGCACCGGTGCGCCGGGCCGGACGGCGGCCAGGTCGGCGACGAGCGTGGCGGCGCAGCTGTCCTGGTGCCCCCGGTCGCGCCAGACCCGGCACATCTCGAGGCCGTAGCGCACCAGCGCCTCCTCGTAGCCGGTCCACATGCGGACCGCCGGGTGCCGGCGCCAGCCGTAGCCGGGCACGACGAGGCCGCGCAGGACCTGGAGCGCCTCCACCCGCTGTTTGCCGAGCCGGCGCCGGTCGAGCACCGACGCCGACTCGTGGAAGCCGGGGTAGGGAAGGAACGTCTGCATGGTGCCGTCCCGGGGAGCGGTGCCGCCGTGGCCGCGGAACGCGGACCACCCCGTCGCAGTTCCCCTCCCGCCGCGGCGCACACCCCTCGGCTCAGCCCAGGTTGCCGAGGCGCGCCTCGCGCCACAGGTCGACGCCGCCGTCGGTGGCGTACTTGTCGATCTCGGCCAGCTCCTCGCCGTCGAAGTCGAGGTTGTCCAGCGCGGCGACGTTCTGCTCCAGCTGCTCGGTGCGGGAGGCGCCGATGACCAGCGAGGTGACGCGCCGGTCCCGCAGGGCCCAGGCCAGCGCCATCTGCGCCAGCGTCTGCCCGCGGCGGGCCGCGATGTCGTCGAGGGCGCGCAGCCGGCGCAGCATGTCGTCCGTCAGCCACGCGGTGTCGAACGACGTGCCCCGCGTCGCCCGCGACCCCTGCGGCACGCCGTCCAGGTAGCGCCCGGTCAGCAGCCCCTGCGCCAGCGCCGTGAACCCGATGACCCCGAAGCCCTCCTCCTGGGCCACGTCCAGCAGTCCCTCGGTCTCGATCCAGCGGTTCAGCATGCTGTACGAGGGCTGGTGGATCAGCAGCGGGGTCCCGAGGTCCCGGAGGATGGCCACCGCCTCCCGGGTGCGCTCGGCGTCGTAGGAGGAGATGCCGACGTAGAGCGCCTTGCCCTGGCGGACCGCGGTGTCCAGCGCGCCCATGGTCTCCTCGAGGGGAGTGGTGGCGTCGAGCCGGTGGGAGTAGAAGATGTCCACGTAGTCCAGGCCCATCCGCCGCAGCGACTGGTCCAGCGAGGCGAGCAGGTACTTGCGCGAGCCGCCGCCCTGGCCGTAGGGGCCCGGCCACATGTCCCAGCCGGCCTTGGTGGAGATCACNNTCGCGCTGGGTCGCGAAGGCCCGGTCGTCACCGAAGTTGTGCCAGTAGCCCAGGGAGAGCAGGGGGAGGTCGAGTCCCGAACGCCCGGTGCGCCGGTAGCGCATGGTGCCGTCGTAGCGCTCGGGGTTGATCATGTGGTTCATCGGGTGGTCTCCGGGTGCGGTTCAGGGGGGTCCGGGGGAGTCTGGAACCCTGCCCACAGTGCCTCCGCGTGATCCGGAAGTCCAACCGGTCCCCTGCGTGGAACCCGGCGACACCGCTTCCGAACCGTGGGGGCCGGGCGGGGGCCCGGCGG